>JBEKQS010000081.1:0-25139 GCA_049519475.1 Bryobacteraceae bacterium
CCAAGGAGGGCCGCCATGAGCGACTATAACGGATCGGTAATCCGCGCCATTCGCGGCCCCGTGATCCTCATCACCATCGGCGGGTTGTTCGCGCTCAATAATTTTACGCGCTACCACTTTGACCAGACATGGCCGGTGATCCTGATCGTCTTCGGCCTGATGAGCCTGTTGAGACGCGGCGTGGAAACCTCAGCGCCGCCACCACCGCCTCCGCCGCCACCACGGCCGGGCGGTTACACCGGCGCCGGTTACTCGCAGAGTCCTTACAGCCAGACGCCGCCGGCCGCGGCGGCGCCCCCGGCATCGGCTTCGCCCGCCGGTTCCCCGTCCGAACCGGCCAAAGGCGGATTCGGATCGAGTGCGCCGCCGCGCGCCGCCGATGCTCCGCCATCCACGCCTACCGGCGGCGAAGGAGGCTCCGTATGAGAAGGCGATCTCTCACCGGACCCCTGATCCTGCTGATCATCGGCGGTTTTTTTCTCTGGCGGAACCTTCATCCGGAAGCGCCCATTTTCGATATCGTGTCGCAGTACTGGCCCTTCCTGCTGATCGGCTGGGGCCTGCTGCGGCTGATGGAAGTGGCCTTCTGGCGCGACGCGCGCCACGGCGGATTCACCGGCGGCGAAATCGTGCTGGTGATTCTGATCTGCGTGGCCGGTTCGCTCACCTGGGCGGCCCGCCAGAACGGCGTCCTCTTTCATATCGACAACGGGCTCAACTGGTGGGGGGTGCAGTTCGATTACCCGGTCTCGGCCACGGCTCCCGCCGCTGGCGTGAAGCGGATCGTGTTCGAAAACCCGCGCGGCAACATCCGGGTGACCGGCGCCGACGTTAAGGACATCACCGTCAGCGGCCACAAGACCATTCGCTCCTACGAACACGAAGAAGCCGACCGCACCAACGGCAACACCCCGGTGGAGCTCATTCCGCAGGGCGACCGCCTGCTGATCCGCACCAACCAGGATCACGCCCCGAGTGGCCAGCAGATCTCCGACGAACTCGACGTCACCGTGCCGCGCTCCCTGGCGGTTGAGGCGCGCGGCCACAATGGCGATTTCGATATCACCGACGTCGCCGGCGACGTGGAGCTGGCCTCCGATAAAGGCGACGTCCGCCTGGCCCGCGTGGGAGGCAACGTCCGCCTCGACATGGCCAAGAGCGATCTGATCCGCGCCGTGGACATGAAGGGCCGGCTCGACGTGCAGGGAAGCGGCTCCGATATCGAACTCGAAAACATCGACGGCCAGGTGACCATTAGCGGCGCTTACAACGGCAACCTCGATTTCAAGAAGCTGTCCAAGCCGCTGCAGCTCGAGGGCGCGCGCGACACCGAGCTCAACGTGGCCGCCGTGCCGGGCCACATCAGCATGGACCTCAGCGAATTCAACGGCACCGATCTGGTGGGCCCCGTGCGCCTGGTGGCCAATTCGCGCGATGTGCGCATCGAGCAGTTCACGCAATCGCTGGAACTGGAAACCGCCCGCGGCGACGTGGAACTGCACCCCGGGCATGTGCCGCTGGCCTCCATCGAAGCGCGCGCCGGCTCCGGCCGGATCGAGCTGGTACTGCCCGATAAGGCGCCCTTCCAGTTGGACGCCACCGCCCAACGCGGCGAGGCCGTCAACGATTATGGCTCGCAGCTCCGCCAGGAGTCGGACGGGAGAAGCGCCACCATCAAAGGCCAGGTAGGCAACGGGCCGACCATCCACATCACCACCGAACGCGGCTCCATCTCGGTCCGCAAGGAAGGAACCGCGCCTGGCGAAGATTCCGGCACGACCGTCGACAAGAACAAGCTGGAGAAACAACTCAAGGACCTCAAGGAAACTGAAATCAAGCTGTGGTAGCATGAGCGGCCAGTGAGATCCAAGGCGGTTTCGCCGGCACTGGCCGTTCTTTTTTTTGTCAATGTCCTTAATTATTACGACCGCCAGGCGCTGGCCGCACTGGCCGAGCCCTTGCGCCACCAGTTCGCGCTCTCCGATACACAACTGGGCGGGCTCAGCACCGTCTTCATCGTGCTCTACGCCGTGTCCGGGCTGCCGCTGGGCCGCCTGGCCGATACCTGGAGCCGCCGGAAGCTGCTGGCCATAGGGGTGGCGGTGTGGGCCGGGTTGACCGGGCTGGGCGGCCTGGCGGCAAGCTACGCGCTCCTGGCGGCTTCGCGGCTGGGAGTGGGGATTGGCGAAGCGGTCTGCGCGCCGGCCGCCAACAGTTGGATCGGCGACCTGGTGCCCGCCGCGCGCCGCGCCCGCGCCATGGCCGGTTTCATGATGGCGGTGCCGGTGGGTGTGATGCTGAGCGCCGCCATCACCGGTCCGGTGGCGCAAGCCCACGGTTGGCGCATCGCGCTGGCGGTGGCCGCGATGCCGGCGCTGCTGCTGGTGCCCGCGCTCCTCTGGTTGCACGAGCCGGCGCGCGGCGCGGAGGCTGATGCCACAACAAATGGTGGGGCAGACCCCCTGGTCTGCGGCCGACGCCCTCGTCGGCCTTTGCCCGCGGACACGACCCTGATTCCATCCGGCGAGGAGCGGGTCCAGGGGGACCCGCGCGGACCAGGGGGTCCGCCCCACAATTTGGGTGCAACCGCGCCGCTCGCCTTGCTGCGCATTCCGGCGCTCGCATGGATCGCCGCCTCGGGCGCCATCCTGAATTTCGCGCTCTACAGTTTCAGCAGTTTTCTTCCGGCCCTGCTGACCCGTTACCACGGGCTGGCACTGGGGCAGGCGGGCATCTGGTCGGGCGTGGGCTCGGGAGCGGCAGGCATTCTGGGAGCGTTGGCGGCGGGCACGTGGGGCGACCGCGTCATCCGCCGCCGCGCCAATGGCCGTTTGCTGCTGGCGGCGGCCGCGTCGCTCGGAGCCGCTCCACTTGCTGCCATCGCCATTCACATGCCGGCGGGAAGCGCCGCCGCCTCTCTCGCGCTCCTCATGCCCGCCTACGGCCTGCTGCAGATGTATTACGGACTAGTATACGCGGCCATCAATGACATCGTGCCAGCGAACCTGCGGGGCTCCGCCATGGCCGCCTATCTGCTGGTGACCTACCTGGGCGGCGCAGCCTTCGGCCCCTTGCTCACCGGCATGCTGAGCGACCGCCTGGCGCGCCATGCCGCGGGCGCGGCTGCCATGAGCGAAGCGGCAAAAGCCATCGGCCTGCATCAAGCCATGTACGTGGTGCCGGCGCTGGCGCTGGCGCTGGCCGGGGTGCTGTGGGGCGGAGCAAGGTCCATGCGAGACGCGGTTGAGTTCTGACACGCGGGCGTAGAATTGCGCCAAATGTCCCTGGAGAGTTCCCGAACGGGAGAAACTCGGTGTATACTTGGCACACACCGGGGGAGGCAAAAACCAACCCCGGAGATCTACCTACTGAGGGGATTACAAAATGAAATGCACAGCCGTCCACGTCGTTGCGGCAGGTCTCTTGCTGTCTGGGGCCTCGCTCATTCACGCACAAGCACAATCAACACAACCAGCTCACCTGCTGCGGATCTTCCGCGAGGATATTAAATCCGGAAAGGGCGCGGCCCACGAAAAGGTGGAGTCGGCGTATGTTCGCGCCTTCTCCAAGAGCGGTTACCCCAGCTATCTGGCGCTGGAAAACATGACCGGCACGAGCCAGGCCTGGTTTATCGAGAGGTACGATACCTACGAAGCCATGGAAAAAGCCATTCACCTGGCCGAGGCAGAGCCGTTGAAGACCACGCTGGACGGGCTGGATGCGCAGGATGGAGAATTGCGCACGGGCGAGCGCGGCATCATCGCCACCTACCAGCCGGACCTGAGCTACGTGCCCGGGACGCCGCTCGGGGCCAAGGTGCGATTTTTCACGATCAACGTGTTACGGGTGCATCCGGGCCACACGGCGGACCTTACGGAGATGCGGAAACTGGTGAACGCGGCATGGGCCAAGAGCGGGAGCACACAGCGCCGGACAGTCTACAGCGTGAGCTCCGGCATGCCCGCCGGAACCTACCTGATAGTGGCCGGGATGGATTCGCTCAAGTCGATGGACCCGGCGCCGGGAGCCATGAGCATGGCCGACGCCTTCGGCACGGACAACCTGGCGCGGTACAACAAGTTGCTTGGGGATATCGTCATCAGCACCGAAAGCACGATGTTCTCCGTCAACGCGAAGATGAGCAATGCGCCGAAGGAATACATCACGGCCGACCCGGATTTCTGGACGCCCAAGCCGAAGCCCGCGGCGGCCAAGCCCGCAGCTAAGCCGACGGGCCAGTAATAGCGCCGGAACCGCGAGGCAGCCAAGTGGGACCGGCCTCCTGGCCGGTCCACGCGCCGGCGGTGCGCTCCGCTACGGCTGGCCGCCGAACAGATCGCGGCAGCCAAGTCGGTCGGCTACCAGACTCAGTTGCAGATGTGGATCGCCGACTGGATTCGCCGCGAGCGAAGCGGGCGTGATTACCGATTCGGCTACGCCGCGCCCCGACGCGTAACAATGTATTCTCAGAGAAGGAGCGCAGTTCATGAGTCTCGATTGGTCACAATGCCCCGCCGTGGAGAGCATCCCCGGAAAAGTCAGCGGCGCGTGGGTGCTGCGGGGAACCCGAACGCCGGTGAAGATTCTGTTTGAAAACCTCGAAGCGGGCATGAGCATCGAGGAAGTGATCGAACAGTTTCCGGTGACCCGTGAGCAACTGGACAGCCTCATGGCGTTTGTGGCGCGTTCTCTCGAAAAGGCCCCGAGTTTCTCCACACGGTGGAGGTGAAAACCTATGTCCTGGCAGGATCGCATTGTCGTCGACCCCAAGGTTCTGACCGGAAAACCAGTCGTGCGCGGCACGCGGATTTCGGTCGAACTGGTGGTGGACCTGCTGGCTGCAGGCTGGAGCCACGCGCAGATCCTGACGAGCTACCCGCACCTCACCGAGGAGGATGTCCGGGCTTGTCTCAGCTACGCCAGTGAGCTGTTGCGGGAAGAACAGGTCTTTCCCCTGAAAGCCACATGAGGTTTCTGGCCGACGAGAATTTTCCGCGGCCGGCGCTGGAAGCGCTTCGAAAGGCCGGCTGGGACGTCGTTTCGATCGCGGAAGAGTGCCCCGGCGTCCCGGATGAGGATGTCGCGGCGCTTTGCGCGGCTCAGGAACGGATTCTCCTCACCTTCGACAAGGATTTCGGCGAACTGATTTTCCACCGCGGGCTCCCGGCAGGCAGCGGGGTTGTCCTGTTTCGCATCACGCCGGATTCCCCGGAGGAGGCGGCGGAGGTGGCCGTAGCGCTGGTTCAGTCTCAACCGGATCTTGCCGGATGGTTCTGCGCAGTCACACGAGACCGGATTCGGATGCGCCCGCTCAACCCGCGTTCTGGCCGCCGATGACTTCACTGCGCCTGCCCGATTCGGGCTATGCCGCTGTCAGTGCCCTTCGCACCGCGGCGGGCTGGTTCTTGATGACGAGCATATAAGCGCGCACCGCCGGTTCCGGTTTGCGTCTCCCCTGCTCCCATTCCTGAATGGCCCGCACCTGCAGCCCGTAGCGTTCCGCAAATTGCCCGCGCGTGAGGCCTTTTGGCCGATTCAACCAGTACGCGGCCGAGCTTAGTGTTCTTGGTGCTTGATCGGCCGGAGGATTTTCGCAAGGGCTTGTTTTTCGGCGTCACTGAGATTCTCCTTCTGGTTCTTGGCATACACGGCGATGAAGTAGACTGCGTCCGGAGCGGCGAAGTAGTAGATCACCCGCACGCCACCGCGTTTCCCACTTCCGGGACGCGCCCACCGCGCCTTCCGCATGCCGCTTCCGCCCGGAATGCGCGGGTGGCGCTCCGGGTCGTCGGCAATGTGGCGCTCCATTTCGTCCTGTTCCTTCGCGTCGAGCAGTTTTGCCGCATCACGTTGTCCCCCAACTGCCCAGCCTGCACCAATCCGCCTGCTGGCCGTGTACACTGGGATACGTTGCCAACCGTTCTTCGCGCGGGGCCCTACCGGTTATTCTTTTACTCGGCGGATCGAGATGAGCCCCCTCACGTGCATGTGGAGCGGGAAGAGGGAAAGGCGAAGTTTTGGCTGGAACCGGTACGCTTAGAGAACAGCCGCGGCTTCGGCCGGCCGGAAATTGGACGGATCGAAAAACTGGTTGCGGAAAACGCGGCCCTTTTGTTGAGGTCATGGCATGAGTACTTCGGGGATTGAACTCAGGGGAGCGCTGGCCCAGAGCGTAAATGTAAGCGATGATGCTCTGGTCGCGGACCTTGCGGATGGCAGAACGATCACGGTGCCACTTGCGTGGTTCCCGCGTTTGGCGCACGGGACACCGACGGAGCTGGTCAACTGGCGTCTCATTGCTGGTGGCGAGGGGATACACTGGCCGGATCTGGATGAAGATATCAGCGTGGCGAGTCTCCTGGCGGGTCGCAGATCTGGCGAGACTCAGGAGTCTCTTCGTCGGTGGCTCCAGCGGCGGGAATCCTAAGAAGGGCGATAAGAGCATCACGCTGGCGCGAGCCCCGCGAGTAGTCCCCAAGAGTTTAGCAAAGCGGGCGGCGCCGCATTAGCGCAACATAACCTATATGTCGCGTTCTTTCGACTGCCCCGGCGATTCCCCGCTCACCGGTCAAACGCCTGCGGCGACGCCTTTACCGCCCGCTCGAAGGCCCACGCGCGGATGTGGTTGATCTGCTCCTTCATGGTGCGCGAGAGCGGAACAATCCGCACCGCGACGTCGATCAAATCCTGCTCGTCGATTTCCCGGTCTTTCAGGCGCGCCTGCGTCAGCGACGACACCACGCATTGCTCGATCTCCGCCCCGGTCCAGCCGATGGTGAAGGGGGTCAATTGCTTCAGGTTGAACTGGGCGGGGTCCACGCCGCGGAGGCTCAGGTGGATCTTGAAAATCTCGATGCGTTCTTCATCCACCGGCAAATCCACGAAGAAGACCTCGTCGAAACGGCCCTTGCGGATCATCTCGGCGGGCAGCAGGTCGATGCGGTTGGCGGTCGCCGCCACGAACAGGCCGCGCGTCTTTTCCTGCATCCAGGTGAGGAAGAAGGCGAAGATGCGGCCCTGCTCGCCGCTCGATTCGGTCGACGTGATGCCCATTTCGATTTCGTCGAACCACAGCACGGCCGGCGCCATGTCCTCCATCATGCGGCAGGCTTCCACAAAGGCGCCTTCGGGCTTGCCGTGCCTGCCGGAAAAGATTTCCACCATGTCCACACGATAGAGCGGAAGCTGGAAACACGTGGCGATGGCCTTCACCGAGAGGCTCTTGCCGCAGCCCGGAATTCCCATCATAAGCAGCCCCTTGGGCACAATCTCATTGCTCAGCGTGTCGCGCATCTGAAACAGCTTGCGCCGCTCCAGCAGCCATGCCTTCAGGCCTTCGAGTCCCCCGACCTCCGCCAGGCTGGTGCCGTCGGCAATATACTCGATCACGCCGCTGCGGTTGACCAGCAGGCGCTTTTCTTCGAGCAAAGCCGGCAACGAGTCCGGTCCCAGTTGCGGGGTCTTGGCCAGGGCGCGCCGCAACGCGTAGCGCGATTCGTCGAGCGTCAAGCCCAGCAGCACGCGGGCCGCCTGTTCCAGCACCGGTTCGCTCACCGGCGATTCCCGCATCTCATCGCGCAGGAAGTCCGTCAGCTCCACCAGGTCGGGCGGCCGAAGCTCCAGAAAGAGCAGGCTGCGCTCCACCTCTTCCGGAATAAACCGCACCGGGGAGGTGATCACCACGAACTTGCGGCGGTCGAGACAGGCGTCATACACGTCCCGCAGGCGGCGACGGATCTCCGAAGAGTCGCGCAGCGGCTCATGAAAATCCTTGAGGTGGAAGATGGCCTCGTCCGGGTGCGCCGCGATGAAGTCCAGCGCCGCGCGCGGCGCCAGCGTGCCTGGTTCGACGGGTCCGCCTTCCTTGCGCATCCCATCGGTAAGCCGCCATTCCCAAACCGGAACCGGCGTGGAAGCGCGCAGACCGAACGCCACTTCGTGCAGCAGGCGGCCGATGCGCTGCTCCTCGGCCGATCGGATATAGGTCAGCGGCCGCCCCGATTCGAAAATCTCGCGAATCGTCGTGGCCGCCCGGCTCTCGGCGGGACGGGACTGCGGCGTGCTCTGCGGTTTTGCCATTCTCTTTCATTATGGACGACCACCGGGCGCTCAAAGTCTGTGTGCATTTTCAAGCTCCGTTATCACCAACTGGTAGCGCCTCGGCTATCCTGTATTCAGTGCGCTCTTACGTCATTCTGGCCGCCGCGCTGCTCTACGGTTGTTCCACCGCCCCGCCGGCGGACCAGTCAAAGGCCGATCCCACTGCCGCAGCCTCCTATGGCCTGGCCGTCCAGGAATTGGCCTCCATGGGCCGCCAGGCGGAAGAACTGCTGCACAATGGAAAGTCCGATCAGGCGGCCGCCATCGTCAGCAATGGGCAACCTCTGCTGGTCCGCCTGCTGGCCGCCCCGCGTCCCACGCTGGCGGCCATGGAGGCGGTCTCGGACTTCGATCAACTCTACGGCCGGTTGCTGGTGGGCAACGGTTACTTCGGCTCGGCCCGCCTGCTCTTCCAGAAAAACGTGACCCGCTGGAAGACCTGGAAACCACAAACCCCCGAGACCGCCGGCCGCCTGAAACTGGCGCTCGACGCCATCGCCGAATGCGACCGGCACATGCAGTGACTCATTCCCGCCCGGCGGAGGGGGTGAACAGCTCCCCCGCGCGCGAATCACTCCCCGCAAGTTCCGGCGGCACAGGCCGCGCCGACAACTCCGCGATCAGCTCTCGCAGTTTCTCGGGCACCAGCGGCTTGGTCAGCCATCCGTTCATACCCGCGCGCAGGCAGACGTCGCGGTAATCGGTAGTGGCGTGCGCGGTGAGCCCGCAGATGACGGGCTGGCGATCGGCGGGAACGCGGCTGCGGATTTCCAGCGTCGCCGTTACACCGTCCACCACCGGCATTTGCACGTCCATCAGCACCAGGTCGTACCGATTCCGCTGCACCGCCGCGATGGCCTCGGAGCCGTCCCGGGCCAGGTCCGCCTTTACACCCATTTTTTCCAGCAGCTTGAGGACGATCTTCTGATTGATGACGTTGTCCTCGGCCACCAGCACTCTCAGTGGGCTGGCATGGAGCGTTGGCGCCGCGCTCTTTGGCTCTGCCGCGGGTTCCTGCGCAGGCGCCAGCAGAACCGTGAATCGGAACCGCGAGCCCTCGCCGGGCTTCGATTCCACCCGGATGGTTCCGCCCATCATCTCGACCAGCCGTTTCGAGATCGCCAGACCCAAGCCAGTGCCTCCGTAGCGGCGGTTGATGAAGGAGTCGGCCTGATTGAAAGCGGAGAACAGGCGGGACAGTTGCTCCGGTGCGATGCCGATTCCCGTGTCGCGAACCTCGATCGCAACCAGATGCGACGTCGCATCCTGCCGCTCCACCGCGGCGAGGAGCACAATTTCTCCGGCACTGGTGAACTTGAGAGCATTCGACATTAAGTTCAATACGACTTGCCGCAACCGGCTTTCATCGCCGGTCACCCACACGGGCAAGTCCGGCGCCAGACGGCAGGCGAGCCGCAGATCCTTCTCCGCCGCCAATGCCCGAAACAACCCTACGCCTTCTTCCAGGCAGCGCCGGATCTGAAAGGGCGCGACTTCCAGTTCCAGTTTGCCGGCTTCCACTTTGGAGAAATCCAGGACGTCGTTGATCACGTTCAACAGCGAGTCCCCGCAGGAACGAATGAGACGGAGCGTCTCCTGCGCCTGGGCGGACACGGGCGTGTCATCGAGCAACCGGCTCAACCCGATCAGCCCGTTCAGGGGCGTTCGGATCTCATGGCTCATGTTCGCCAGAAAGCGGGTTTTGGCTTCGCTCGCGTCGTCTGCCCGCCGTTTCTCTTCCAGCACTTTCACACGCTCGGCTTCGAGTTCGCGCACCGCGCACTCCAACTCGCGGTTCCTCTTGCGCAGCACCCGGCCGCTCCACAAGACGGCGGCCCACGCGGCGGCGGCCGCCAGCAACAAGCCGATCGACCGCAGCCACCAGGTCTCCCACCACCTCGGCTCCAATCGGAATACCGCGCCTACCGGCGCCGAGAACGGACCATTCCGAACCCGCGACCGGATGGCCAGTTGGTGCAGGCCCGGCGAGAGCCCGGCGATGGAGATGTTCCGCTCCGCGGTGTCGGTCCAAGCTCCCTGGTCCAGCCGATAGTCGAATCGCACTAACTCCTCGTTTTTGTAATCGAGCGAGGAGAATGCGGCCCGCACCACCCGCGTCCGCGGGCTGATCTCAATCGCGGTCACCACCGGGTCGGCGACCGGCGGCGCCATTCGAGCGCCGCCGTGAGGCCGGTAGTGCGCCAGCCCGCCGCTGGTTCCGATCCAGACGCCGCCATCCGCATCGGCCCAGAAGGCTTCCCCGTCGCAGTCGTTCCAGATCAGGCCATCTTCCATGCTCATGTAGGTCCAGGAGCCGCCATCGAGCACGGACACTCCATTCGCGCTGCCCCGCCACAGGCGTCCGAACGCGTCGAAACCGTGCAGGGCCGTAACTTCAACCGACCTGGCATCGGCCGGAACCACGGCGGTCGCACGCACGATGCGGTCGCCTGAAAACTCCACGCGTTCGATTCCGGCGTCGTACCGGTGGCGCAACCACAGGGCGTCATCCGAGGCGACTGCCACTATATATGGGTTGTCGCTGAGCAGCCCTTCGGCTTTCCCGTAGCGCCGCCAGCCGCCCTCGCGCAATCTCCACAATCCGCCGGGCTCGGTGATCCACATGGTGCCCTGGCGATCTTCCGTAACAGCCCAAGCCGCGTGGGTCAGCGATTCCGGTTGATCGATGAGATGGAAGCGATCGGATGCAGCCGGCCGGTCGTTCCGGAAGACGCCGCAAGCGGTCGCCAGCCAGAGGCGGTCCAGATGGTCGATGAAGCCGCGGTGCACGGCGCCGCACGCGAGCCCTTCGGCCAGGCCCACGCGACGGATCTTCCCGGTTATCGGATCGATGCGTGCGAGGCCGCCTGGCTTCATGACCGCCCAGACAGCGCCGTCGGAAGTGTCGCCCAACCAGCGAACGTTATCTCCCCCCAGACCATCTTTCCGGGTCCAGGTCCTCGGCGCCCCGGACGCGTCCAGCCGCGCCACGCCGAGGGAGGTCCCCACCCAGAGAGCGCCTTTCCGGTCGCGCCGGATACTCCATATCAGGTTCGCCGGCAGGCCTTGCGCCTTGGTCCAGCCCTCCCATTCGCGGCTGCCTAACCAACGGGCTACCCCGGCCCCGACCAGGGCAATCCACAGAGATCCCTGGCGGTCTTCCAGCACCGCACTGGTCATGGCGGTGCGCAGCCCTTGCCGGTCGTCCACCGCGCTCCATTGTCCTCCGCTGCCGATTGCCAATCCCTGGTCGGTCGGAACCATGACGGATCCATCCCTGACGATCGTCAAGGCTCCCCAGAAGGCGCTGGCTGCAAGGTCCGGCTTCTCTTGAAACAGCCGCGAGGCTCCCGGTGGTTTCCGGTACAGCCGGCTCGGGCTCCTGGTCCATACCGAACCATCCGGCGTCATGCCGATCCCATCCCAGGAATCTCCCGGCAATCCGTTCTCCGGTCCAAACACCGAGACCTGCCCGCCCTCCTCGACACAAAGCTGCTGCCCGCAGCCAAACCAGAGCTGGGAAGCGTGCCGCAGGATTCCGTGCATCAGCTTGTCATCCAGCCCCGGTCCCAGTGGATGGCGGCGAACCGTGAAAGCGTCGGCGCTCGCGCCCGGCAACACTTCGTACAACCCGGACTGCGTGGCCACCACCACTCCGCCGCTCGCGGCATCGGCCATCCGCTGCGTGCCGGCCAACATAGCATTTAGTCCGGGGATGGCGTGGAAGCGTTGGCCGTCGAAGCGGAAGATCTCCGAACAGATGTTGGCCCAGAGCGCCCCATCGGCCGCGACATGCAAGGTATGAGCTTCCGCCGTACACGGCAGCCCTTCGGCCGCCCCCATCAGGCGAAAGCGCGCGCCGTCATAGCGGTACAGACCGGCTTCCGATCCCGCCCAGATGTAACCGGCGCCGTCTTGCGCCAGGGACAAGATGACCTGATTCTGAAGCCCTTCGGCCACCCCATAGTGCCGGAAACTGTACTGCTGCGCCAACCCCACGCCGGCAAACCTCAGGAGGAGCATCACAGCAGCGAAGAGAGTACGACGGCCCATCACACGACGAGTTTCCAAGTTACTTATCGGCGGGACTACGGTTGAGGATTACTCCGGCACTGCGTAACGCGTGAGCAGTTCCACCGCGCGCGATTCGCCCGCATGCTCCGCCAGGCGGGCGTGGCGCCAGGCAGCCGGATAGTCGCCGCGCACCGCATAGATTTCCACCAGCGCCAGGTGCGCGCCGGCATGGCTGGGGTCCAGGCGCACGGCTTCGAGCAGCAGCCCCAAGGCTTCGTCCTGCTTCCCTTCCATACGGTAGAGCTGCGACAGGTTGCAATAGGGCTGCGGATTGGCCGGCTCGCGGGCAATCCAGGCGCGCTGCTCTTCGATGTGCGCGCGGGTTTCCCGGTCGAGCGCGAATTCGACCACCTCTTTGCGCCAGAAGCTCACTCTGCCGATCCTACCAGAAAGGCAACGGGATGGACGTGATTGGTGGGTGTGCGACACAGAAATGGCGAACCTCTCCATTCCTTGTAAATTCGCGCGGATCTGAGCGTAGAGTACGCTAGGCTTCATTCGATTGGGCTTTGTATCAGGGCACACGCTTCAGCCCCTGCGGGCCCAGGAAAGGCGCAGTGGCTAAAGCCTTTGACTACCGATGTTGCGGCACGGTTGAAGCCATGCCCTGATACAGGACCAACCACTGAACTCCACTCCTATGTCGCACACTCGTGATTGGTCATCAGGCAATAGCCCGGAATGCGTGGCCCGGATCGCGAGGCGTGGCGGGTGAGAGGGCCCAAATAGAAACGGCGGTCGTCGGCGGAGAAGAAAACCGGTTGACGGTCATTGCCGCGCTGGGTAATGTGATGGGCTACGCCGGGGAAGACGACGCGGGGACGGCGGGGCATAATAGTAGAGTGCCGAACGGATGGGGAGATTCTCACGAAAACGCGTCCGTCACCTTTTCCGTTGGTTTAGCCGAATTAGCCTTGCATCATTGGCTCGACCGCCGCTCGTGACACCACCACCTGCCGCAACGCCGAGTAGAGTTCGGCAGCGCAGAACGGCTTAGCCAGAAATGCATCCGTGCCCGTGGACAAGAACCGTTCGCGATCTCCGATCAGTACACTCCCACTCAAAGCCACTACAGGCGTCCGGCTACGGCCCGTGGCTGCCTCACGCTCTCGAATGCGGCGGACAACTTCGAGTCCTCCCATTTCAGGCATCTGGTTGTCGGTCAAGATTACGTCAAATTCTCCTCCTTCCCAAGCCTTCACAGCCTCGAAACCCGTGGATACCACCGTCACCCGATGACCGTGTTTGCCGAGCATCGCGGTCGCCACTTTCTGGTTTATAGAATTGTCTTCGGCCAGGAGAATGCGGAGAGCGTGTGGCTCTTCTACAGTTTCCTCCTTGCGCTCAGCGAGACTCTCGGGGTGTGCCACTTCGACCGCGCACGTGAACTGGAACGTGCTGCCGCTTCCGGGCATGCTCTCGACCCAAATCCGTCCTCCCATCAACTGCACCAGTTGGGAACAAATAGTCAGCCCAAGTCCAGTCCCTCCGAACCGCCGGGTTACGCTGCTGTCGGCTTGTCCGAATGCCTCGAAAATTGTCTGTTGCTGTTCAACTGGAATGCCGATGCCGGTGTCACACACCCGAAAACTCAGGCTGGCCTGCCGATCTTGGGGCTCCCGGGGGATCCAGGTCACTTCCAACATCACTGATCCATGCGACGTGAATTTGATTGCATTTGCCAACAAGTTCAAAAGTACCTGACGCAACCGGGCGGGGTCTCCCACCACAACCGCCGGCACACTCTCAGCGACCTGGCATTGAAGGACCAAATCCTTGGCCCTGGCTTGGGGAGCAACCAGCTTGCGAAGCTCGTCCGTCATGTGAGGCAGCGAAAACGGGACGTGCTCCAGCGTCATTTTGCCAGCTTCGATCTTGGAAAAATCGAGGATGTCATTGATCACATGCAACAGCCCATCTGCGGCGCCGCACAGCGGCTCCAGATGCTCGCGCGACCCCTGAAGCGTTTCCGAGGCGAAGGCCAGGTGCGCCATCCCCAGGACGCCGTGCAGCGGCGTCCGAATCTCATGACTCATGTTCGCCAGAAATTGGCTCTTGGCCAGACTTGCCGCTTCAGCCGCTGTCTTGGCCAACTCGAGTTCCCTGGTTCGAGCGCTCTCCAGCGCCCGGCCCCACAACTGCCGCCAGTACGCCTTGTGCAGACTGCTCCCCTGGGTGAGCAGGAACGCAAGGAGAGTCGCTGTGGCTAACGCCACGGTATAGCCCTGTGTACCGCCCAGCCACAAGTCCACACCAAGAACCGGCGTGCTAGCCGTGCAAAGATAAAGCCGGAGCAGTTGAAAACTCGGGGTGAAAGAAATCGTGGATCCGGAAATACAGCCCACGAACCATAGCATGGTGATCACGTACGGCCAGCTCTCAAAGCCGTAAAACCAGAGGGCGCTCGCGTGAACCAACCCCCCGGCTGCGGAAGGCAATCCTATGGTAGCGGCAAAGGCGGCATTACGAAGTCCTGGAGGGAGCGAATGAACCCGTTCCTCCATCATGGTCAGCGCGACGCGCATTCCGACGCTGATGACGCTGGCAGCCGTAAAACCCCAGAAGATGAGCGAATGCTCGGTTCGATAAGACGTCGTAATGCTGATAGTAATCAGCAGAATCAGGTAGGGCAGGATCCCCCGGACCAGTCTTGCGATCAAGTCGGCGTCTGCCTCGCGGACAAGCTCCGGCGGGGCCCCGGCCCGACTTTCCCGATCGCAACTCTCATGCAAAGTGTGCACTTGGTTACTTATCGGCGGAAGTCCGGAGCCGGATTAGTTAGGCTCGGCCAGCAATTGAAGGCTCGGGAGAATCTCCTACCCAATCCAAATCTGGACCGCGTCTTGGGGGTCGTCATCAGCCACCGTCAGCCCCTGTTCAAAGAGGTGTGCAGGCCGAATTGGTTGGCCGAACGCACTGAGGTAGACCCGCCGATCACGCGAATATTGGATGCCGATAACAAACCCGACACGACGGGCATCATGGCGTTCATTGACTTCCTCGCACAGGTAGCTGGCCACAACAGGTAGTCAAGCATCGCGGCTTCCAGGTGCGTCGCGGAGAGTCTCCATGATCTGTCAGTTCCAAAATCGCCCACCACTGGCAAGTTGCCGAGATCGGGTTGCGGGGAGCGCGCCTACTCGGAAGCTATCCCTGCTTGCCGGCGGAGGTCAGCGACGCCAGGAATATCCACGCAGCAATGAACAGGAGATAGCCCACGGCAACCCTCACCGTGAAACTCACCATTTCCACGGTGAAGCTGCCGACGTGTGGCACCCAGCCGATCAAGTGCCACGGCAGCGCTAGCGCGCAGAGCAGCAGCAGCGGAGCGGCGATCCAATACAGACGGCTGCGGCGCAATCGGCCGAATTCTTCGAAGCCGCGCCAGCCGCGGCCGGCGATGCCGGAGAACATCGGCAGGACGAAGACCGGGATCACCATCCAGCGAATCAGCCCCAGCACGAAACTGAAGACGCGGAGCACTGTCGCGGGCTTGATGGGCTTGCGCAACTTGAGCGTACACCAGGAGGCGATGCGCAGCGCGGGTGTCGAGCTGTAGGCCGCCCACTGCGCCAGAAGCCAATACACGGCGGCGATGAGGACCACGGCGGCGAGGAACGGCGCCATGTGGCGCAACGTGGTGCGGAAGGCGACGGACAGCGAGCGGGATTCGCCGGCGCGGAAAAAGGCCAGCGTGCCGCCGTGCAGGCAGCAGGCGAGGCACAGGATGATGAGCGCCAGCACGGCGCTCCAGGCGAGCGTGGCGGCGCGCGATTCGCCGATGCCCAACCAGTAGTAAGCGAGGCCGAGCACAACGGCATTGCCCGCTACATGAATCGCGAAAAGGCGCATGGCTTCACGGCGCATTTATTTGACCTCCAGGCGGCGGGCCTCGCTGGTCGCCATCACGCCGGTCTGATACATGGGTTGTACGCGCGCGGGGCTCACCTGGAACATGCCGGGGTTGACTACCTTCAGCAGGTAGAAATACTGGTGTTGGCCTGCCGGGAACCAGGTTTGGAAGATGGCTAACCGGTCGTCGTGCAGCTCGCGGCGCGTGAAGTAGTAATCCCACCAGGGCGGACGGTTGCGCAACTGGTAGATATTGTCGCGTTCGATGAACTCCGTGCCGGCGGGAATGGGGTCCTCCAGCATGAGGTATTTCCATTCCGAGCCGCTGACGGTGAGGCGCACGGCGATGACGTCGCCAGAGGCTACGGCGCCTTCGAGGGGCGCGGTTTCGTAGACGATCTTATCGCCATCCTTGCCGGGGACCAGGCGGAAATAATCGCGCAGGATGTTGAGCGAAGCGGTGCCCGTCTTCTGGAGCTTGTCTTCGGTGGAATAGTATTCTGCGCGCGCGGAGTAGTAGATCCGGCCCTGGCCGGTGGTGGAGATGCGGATGTGGTTGATACCGGGCTGCAAGGCGGAATCATCCAGCGTGAGCGGCGGCGGATTCAGGTTAGTAGCCTGATCGGTGGCACGGTTCAGCACCTGGCGATTGTTGACGAACACCGTGACGGTGAGGTTGGGATGCAGTTCGTTGGTGGAGCGGAGGTAATCGGTGAGGCCGTAGATCACCATGGCGGTCTGCTTGGTGGACGACCACCAGAAGCCTTCGTTGCGATGGTTCATGAGCCACAGCGCAGCCTTGGGCAGCAGAGCGCTGTCCCGGTGCTGGTGCGAGAGGAACTTCACGGCGTAGGCGGTGGCCTCCGGGGTGACATCTTCGGAGAAGTCGAGCATCTGGTCGCGGGTGGCGGGCCACCAGGCCTGCTCGGCATCCTGCTGGGCGGCGGCTTCGAGCTTGGTGGCGATTTCCGCGGCGCGCCCGTCCTTGGCCTGTTCGAGCGCCAGGCCGAGAATGGCAAGACCATACGGCGACAGAGCGGAGCGCTTGTCGTAGATCTGGGCGAAAGAGGCGGAATCGCCGCGGCCGGTGACGCTCAGCGCGTAGAGCATGTAGGCGCGCAGGTCGGGCATGAGCTTGGGATCGCGGGCGAAATCCCGTTCCAGCCAGGCGGCGCCCTTGGCGATGGCTTCGTCTTTTACGGTGACGCCGGCGGCCTTGGCTTGCGTCAGGCCTGCGACTACGTAGGCGGTCATGAAGGGATGGCTCTCATCGGTTTCCCACCAGCCCCAGCCGCCATCTTCATGCTGGTAGTTGTAGAGACGGTCGAGGCCCGCACGGATCTTCTCCTGGAGTGCCTCGTTATTAAAGTGGGTTCCGAACTCGCGGAGCGTTTCAAGGGCGGTAATGTTGGGCAGGAAGCTGGACATGGTCTGCTCGACGCAGCCATACGGGAAAGAAGTAAGGTACTCCATGGCGCCGAACAGCGAGCCGGCGATGGATGGGGAAACACCGACGGTGAGCGAACGCGAACCGGGATGGATATTGGCCGGGAAGGTGAGATCGAAGGAGGTTTCGGTTCCGGCGGCGAGCGAACCGCCGCGCGCCTCGGAGAGTTTGACGCCGGGCATGTTGACGGGCAGGTCTAATTGCATGGCGTCGGATTCTTCGTTGGTGAGGGCTTTGCCGGTGACAGTGGCGCTGTGGACCTCGCGGGCGCGGACGCGCCAGTCGACGCGGGCTTCGCCGCGGCTGGGAATCCAAACGTCCTTGGTCTCGCCTTGCAGGACCTCGAGCCCCTGGACGTCGAGCGAGACGCGCGCGGTCTTGGCGTCGGCGAGGTAGTTGTGAACCAGCGCGGAAATGACCACCTCATCGCCTTGCACGAAAAATCGGGGCACCACCAGGCGCAGGATGAGATTCTTGCGCACGATGGTCTTGAGGACGGCGCCGCCGACTTTGGTGTCGGGCGTGACGCCGCGGGCGGTGGCGCGCCAGGTGGTCAGAGAATCGGGGAACTCCACCTTGGCGCGGGCGTGGCCGGCGGCGTCGGTGACGATATCAGCGGCCCAGAACGCGGTATCGGGGAAAGCCTTGCGGATTTTGGGTTCGGCCATGCGGTCGGGTTTGAGCTGGGCCAAGCGGCTCGGCGCGCGCAATTGGGCCAGTTGCATGCGGCGCTTGCCGGCTTCGCCGCTGAAGAAAAAGTTCAGCGAGTTTTCGGTAAAGACGCGGTTCCATTCGCGGTCGTAGAAAAAGGCCAGCGGATCCTGCAGCGTATCGCGGCGGACGGCGTAGATGGCTTCGTCCACCACGCCGAGCGAGAACTCGGCGCGGGGAACCGGCAGACCGCCGGCGCCGGTGACGTCGATGGTGTAATCGGCCGTCTGACCGGGCTGATATTGCGGCTTGTCGGTGGAGAGCTTGACGTTCAACTGGTGCTGCTCGGGGGGAACTTTGAGGTACTTGGTGCCGCTGTAGAGATCGCCGGCGCGGATGAAGGAAGCGGTGACGGTAATGCCGGGCTCATCGGCGGCGGTGACGGGGATGGCGAACTCGGCGGTGGATTGCGGCGAGCGGACCAGTTTGTACTGCTGCAGGTCGCGGCCCTCCACGCTGACCCAGAGCGGGGTGTGGGGCTGGCCGGTGACGAGCAGGAGTCTGGCGGTATCGCCGGCGCGGTAGGTTTTCTTGTCGGGGATAATCTGGATTTCCTTGCGGCCGTTGCGGGACTGGATCGACACGCCGCCGGAAACCCAGAAGTAAGCCATGGCCTCGATGTCCCGGCCTTCGGGCGTGCGCGCGGTGGCTTCGATGCGATAGGACCCGCCGCCGGCGGGGACGCTGAGGCTGACCGTGCCCTGCCCGCTTGCGCCGGCGCTGCCATCGGCTTCGGCTTTCACTTCCGCGAACTGGCGGTCATAGAGGTTGTAGCGGACCAACTTGACGTGGAAGGCCGTGGCGACGGGCTTGCTATCGTAGTCGCGCGCTTCGACAGTCAACGTGGCGAGGGATCCTGGCGGATAGAAGTAATGGTCGGGCGTGGCATTGAGGACGAAACTGCCGTAGGTGGCGACGATCCAACCTTTGCCGGTGATCTCGCGTTTGCCCAGATCGGTGACGCGGGCCTCGATGCGGTAGAGGTAGTCGGCTTTGTGCTCGGAGACGGTGGTCGGGACGTCGATGGTGAGTTTGCCATCGGCATCCAGCTCGCCGTCGCCCTCGGTCACTTGATCGCCGGTGTCATCGTTATCGCCGGCGGCGAAGTCTTCGGAGGTGGATTCATCGGGATCGTACCAGAGCGGGAACCAGTAGCGGTCGCGGTAGACGGCGTAATGGACTTTGGCGCTGCCGACGGGCTCGCCGAAGTAGTAGCGCGCGTCGATCGAGGCCTGCACGGTTTCGCCCTGTAGCACGCGGGCTTTGCCGGGAGTGACGCGGACTTCGTATTCGGGCTTCTTGTATTCCTCCACCTCGAAGCTGCCGTTCATGTAGCCTTCGCCCACGGCGGATTTGACCTCGATGAAATAAGTGCCGAGGGCGGCCGAGGGCGGCAGCGTGAGATCGTCGTGAACGGTGCCGTTGGCGCTGGTGTTGAGGGTCTTCTGGTAGACCGGTTTTTGTTCCTGATCCTGGATGCTGACGGAGATGGCCTTGCCGGCCGGCACTTCGTAACCGGCCGCGGTTCGCAAGCGCAGGATGCCTTTGAAGTGGACCGTGTGGCCGGGGCGATAGACGGGCCGGTCGGTGTAGATGTAGCCCATCCAAGTGGGCTGGTTGGCGGAGAAGGCGAAGTTGGCAAGGGTGTTGACGGCGTAGTCGGAGCCGCTGCGGGCGAGAACTCGCAGGTCATCGGGGCGGCCGGCGGGAATGGGCAGAACGGCGACGCCTTCGGCATCGGTGGTGGCGTTACCCAGGTTGGAATCGCGGCCGAGCATCCAGATTTTGGCATCCGGAATGGGCTCGCCGGTCGAGCGATCGACCAGCATGTTGACAATCCGGCCCTTGCCGGTTTTGGTGATGAGGACGGAATCGGAAACCATCAGCACGGTGTAGGCGCGGAGCTCGCCTCTGACGGCCTCGACGAGGTAGACGCCCGTTCCGGTAACATTCACGGGAACGGTTTGGCGCTCCCAGCGGTTCCGGCTTTGGACCGGCTGCACAAACGAAAGCACCAGTTGCTGGGCGTTCAGGACAGGGGCTTCCGCGTAGTGCGTTTCGCGGCCGCCGGGCTGGGCGGTGGATTTCGAGGGAAACAGTTTTTCGAAATGCACGCTGGGCGATTCCGTGAACTGGGCGCGAATCCCGCGCTGAATCGTGGCGCGGAGGCTGCGCTTCCATATATGAATCCGCTCCAGCAGCGTGCGCTCGTGGGGCGGCGCCGGCGTGCGCGCGCCGAACTGGTGGGGATTCTCGATCTGCTGAAAAAACTTGACCGGGTCTTCGATACGGTAGACACGGAATTCGAGCGAGTCGACGGCCCAGCTGCTGACGGAGACGGAGGGCTTGGAGTGCGTGCCGAAGGTCTGGCTGGAGGCGAGCGCGAAATAGGGCTGAGTTTCGGGCTGGCTGAGGCCGGTGGCGACGGCGGCGAGCAACAGGACCAACTGCAGGTACTTTTTCATAACGCCTCTCTCAGGATGTTCCAGCGATACACGCCGAGGAAATTGGGATTGGCGGCCAGCGGACGCCAATCGAGCTGCGGAAAGTGGAGGAGTTCCGACAGGGTAAGCCGCTTGATTTCGCCTGGGCCGCCGCGATCGGGGCCGGTGTGGTAGACCACGTAGAGATTGCCGTCGGGGCGAAGCTGGCTGCGGCCGAGATAGATCATGCTATGGAAGGTTGCGTCGTGACGGAAGAAAAGCAGGTCGCCGGATTGCGCCAGGGTAAGATCGCGCGTCAGGAAATGGGTATTGAAGCGGCGCAGGGTTTGGGCGTCGGCGAATTGGGCAAACGCGCCGCTAAGAAAATCGCGCGGGGCGAGCGGTCCGGCACGGACGCGAAACAGCCCGGCGGCGAGGGGCGTGTAGGGATAGTGATACTTGCCCGGCGGATCGAATGCCGGGACCATGGGCACGCTGGCGGCCTCGGCCCATCCCGCGTCGTGCGCGCGGAAGGTTTCGCGGTAGGCGTAGCGGATGAGCGCGGCACAATCTTCGATTTCGGCGGGACGGGCGTCGGGAGCCTGAAAATACTGTGCCTCGGCGAGGAAGGTGAACCAGCGTCGAAAGGCCAGCCGGTCGCGGTCGTCGTCGAGGCGGAGAAAGTCGGGGGTGCCGTCCTGGAAAGTGTCGGCGGCAGTGAGCGAGGTGGCGAGTTGGAACGTGGCGGGCGGGAAGCCAGGGAACTCGAGGCGCACGCGGATTTGCGCGGGCAGGACGCCGGCGCGAATGCGGGCGGTGGAATCGCCGACGTTTTCCACTGTGGCGGCGTAGGACGGGTCGATGGTGATGCGAGGCCGCTCGGCGGAGTGGAAGGTGAGGATGGCGGTGTCATAGCCATCGGCGAGAAGGCGCGCGGGTTCGAGCGTGATGCCCAATGGAGCCGAAGGTTCGTGCCGCGCCCAGAGAACAGTGAGCACGAGGACGGCGGCCACCAACACAGCGGCGCGTGAGCGGGTGTTCAAGCGCCACGATTATAGCGGGTGGGTGAGTGGGAAACAATCAGGGGAAGGCGGGGGACAGGGCAACCGCCGCGCTCAAACCCGCAATACGGACGCAACACACAGCCCGCCGAGAATCGGCAAAAACTGGGCCGAATTGCTTGCGTGTGCCAGTGATATGCTCTATGCGTATGCAAGAACGAACGTTTAGTTTGTGTGGCTAGATTTGAAGGGCATCAATCAATTGGGCGTTTCAGAAGTCAGAATGTGCGCCGAACTCTGAGGAAAACAGATCTCGGCATCAACCGGTTTGTAATCAGTTCCCTGCCCGCTCGCGACGTTCTGCCCGGCAGGGTCCGGTGGGGCGCCTCGAACTCTTTGGGCCAAGCCTGTCCGGGTGTCCCGACTTGCTGAAATCGACTCCGGCCGCACGAACCCCAATGTTTACAGGCTTGTCCCGAGTGTCCCGACCGAAAACGATCGGTGTGCAGCAACTTCGCCTCAACTCAAAGTCGTCTGAATTGAGCAGGATTGCTAACCACGCTGAAGTAGAATCCCCACAAAAGTCCCCACAGTGGCTCTGTTCAGCGGAGTTCTGGTCCGGTCGAAGGCGTGTAAGTGTTTGAAATGGATTTGGCTCCGCACCCTGGACGACTTTAGAACTCTGGTAGATATTGCATCATTCCAATCTGGCAGAGTGCGTAACCACACTAGGAAACGCCGCATCACTCGGATACCCAAACTTCGTCTGAGCGCACCTGCTTGGTGAACGGCCCTGCAACAACATTGGCCGCTACACCCATGGGTATGGCCGTTAACCAGACTCGAACGCGGCGTCCGCGGTTGGGCAGTTCCGACTGGTGGAATAGGCGGTCGCGTTTTGCTAGGGATTCCCAGGTAGATTGGGAGCATGGATAGACAAGGCAGCACACGACGTCGGCGGTGCATGCGAGGTTGGCGTATGCCAGGATCTGCATAAGGTCCGCTCGATGTCGTTCGTGTAAGTCAGCACTTTGGTTGTACCATGCGCCCTCCTGGAGTTCCTCCCAGTGACGCTTGTACTTCGCGTCAACAATAAACGAGGTTCCCTCCAACTCCAGGATCATGTCCGGAACGAGTGAGCGCTGTGACCCAAGGTATGGCGGGCTCCATGCAAGCGGGGAGACAGTCTGACGCAGACGCCCGGTCTTGAGTGTCCCGCCCGCGTTGCGCGCGACCCTACGCATGACTGTTTCGACCCAGGCCTCGAAGAACTGTTCCATTGGCATCGTCCAGGGGATGCCTTCAAGATCGCTTAATCCCGCCAGCCCTCGCTCTTCTACTGTCCAGTCGATCGCCTGTAGTCCCTCGATGAAACTGTCGCCGCGCAGCGGCCGCCGCAACCACGATTCCACCTCGCGTGTTCCTGGGCGCCGGCTCGCTACTGTGTCGACCTTGCGCATCAGTGATTCCGCCAGTGCAATCAAGCGATGAACGAACGTCCCCTGCTCGTGCTGCGTCTCGAGCGACCGTATTTGTTTTTCGATGGCGAAGCGGATCGCCCCCTTCAGTTGCCGGTCGTCACGTAGATCGGGAAACGTGCACGGAACGGACAGGAAGTTGCCCCGCGGCACCTGGCATGTTGCGTATTGGGTCCAGTCAATACCGCCCTTGGGGGCGGATCGCACTTCCGTCGTAAGCTCAAATCGACGCTCCAACCGGTCGAGCAGAGCCTTGAGCCGTGCCAGCACCATGAAGGACAGAACCCATGGTGGCACCCGCCGTTCGGAGCGCTTGAGAAGAGGCAGTCGGAGGGGCGTCGGACTGATCAGCCAGCCCATCTCGGCGAGCATGGGACCAATTCCCTTCCACGGGAATCGCGGTTGGACTATGAGGCCGAAATCGGGTCTGGCGGTCAGCGGCGAGACCAGGGGCAGCGCGCCAATCGCACTGCCGGAATCAATGTGAAGCAGTACATCGCTACCGTCATAGTCCCGTTGAATGACTATGTTAAGCAACTGGAAAAGAGGTGCGTTCTGTGTGATGAACTGATCCGCCAGTCGGGCGGCTTGGCCTGCCGGATCAGGAGAGCCCTTACTTCCGAACAACGCTGTTGCCGATTTCGTGACGCGTGAGTGGTCCCGAAGTTCCAGACAAATATCCGTTGACGGTTCTACCTGTTGGAGCGGAGTGCGGCCGGTCGGGCGCTGCCGAAATACGCGACGTTGACCTCTGGGCATCACAGACTCGCAAGCCGTTGTACGTATGCACGAATCGGTTCGGCAAACCCGCTCACATAACCTTGTGCCAAGTACTCGGTCAACAGAGGCAAGAGACTGGTTTTCAGATTCGTCCTGGCAAGCCCCTCATCTGCTCCCAGGAAGTAGGAATGCCCTGGAACGAGCGCTAGTGCTTCATCCGGTGCATGTTCGATGAATATCGACGCGAGGTCCTGGAACGCCCTTTGGCCCAACTCGCAACCGTGCTCTTCGACCACCTTGAGGCTTGGCCACAGCGACAAAAACGCGAATCGGCGACGAACCGCCACATCGAGGATGGCTATGCTGCGGTCGGCGCTGTTCATGGTGCCTAGCACGTGTAGGTTATCCGGAAGTTGCAGCTTGCGGAAGAATGGCGCCCCAAAATCGTACGCAAGGTTGATCTGCCGAGGGAATTCGGGGTCCGGCTCGAACAGATAAATCGCCTCGCCCAGGATCTTCCCTAGATCTGCCCGATTGATCTCGTCGATGTGAAGCAGGTAATTCTCCTCGGGATTCTCGGAGGCTTTCATCGCCGCCTCAATCAGGAATCCCGGTTTCGGAGCGAACCGAAATCCAAGCGCACCATTGTTGGTGTTGTCCTCCTGGACCGGCGCCAAGCCACCCACGAAGTTCTCATAGGTAGTACTAGGATGGAACTGGATCGTCTCTCCGACGCCGCCATATTCCTCGGCGAGCAACTGTCGCGCCATGCGGGTCTTACCGGTTCCGGGCGGCCCTTGAATAATCACGAAGCGACGCGCCTTCAGTAGCTGGAGCACGTCGTACCGGCTCGTGAGTGGCATCAGGTGCGAAAACCAATTCGATTCCACCTCAAGCGCGTTTTCCTGGAACTCTTTGAGCGTTGCATAGCCGCGTTCTTGAAACATCACATCGAGCATGGCCGTGAGTGCAGCGATCGTCCCGGCTCGTTCATTGGTGGGCTTGCAGATTGCATACAAGACCTTGCCGTACTTCTTGAATGCACGCTCATAGGTTGTCCAGGCACGCTGGATCGCTTCCGGCACGTCGATGTCCACGCGCGTCGGATCCTGCTTTGCCCAGGCCACCTGCTCTCCGTGGCCAAACTCGTGGTTGAGCCAGGTACAAATAGCCTGCATCTTCCGCGCATGGCCGGGGCGCCCAAGGATTCGTTCGTCCGGTGCGAGTCCCTGTGTCCCAATACCCATCGCGATCAGACACGAAGAGTCTTCCACGGGAAAGACTACGAAACACATGCCGCCATAGGCACCCGCATCAGGGTTGGAAGGATCAA
>JBEKQS010000082.1:0-19614 GCA_049519475.1 Bryobacteraceae bacterium
CCTCGTCATCGGTGGCTATCTGATCAGCAGGAATAGAAGCGTACTTCCCACCGGCACGCGGCGGTCCCCGGCCCAGCGCGGCGGAGTCACTATCTCGGCGTCATTCCTAGCTCTCGAGTCAGTTCGGGCGCGGACCAGGCGGATGGCAATCCGATCCGCCGCCGCTCCTGCAGGCGTCGTATTCGCTCTTGCGGATGTTCCACATCGCGGTGGCCTCGTTTACATCGACACCGCGTCGCAGCCCCCGAAGGTAAGCGTTGCGTTCGCCCGAGTTGTGAAACAGCATGCCAGTCGGCTCCTGGAAGATGAGTCCAAACCGGAGCTTTCCACCGATCACCATCTCGTGCTCAGCCACATTACGGAAGCCGATGAAATTCCCTGGGGAACCGAGGTCCTGTGCGAAATAGGCCGCTTCGCTGTCTCCGTTTGCAGCCGCTCGCCGGAACCATTCGATCGCCGTCTGCCGGCTTTGCGGAACACCTATGCCGAATTGATACGCCCGGGCCAAGGCGTACTGTCCGTTCTGCCAATTCTGATCGGCGCTTTTCCGATACCACGCGGCTGCCGTGACCCAGTCTTCCGCGATGCCCTGACCCGCCTCATACATCTGGCCAAGGTTCTTTTGCCCGCGCGCATTCCCGTGCTGCGCGGACCTGGTGTACCATTTGACCGCCTCACTATTGTTCTGGGGTACGCCTTCGCCGTTCTCGTATTGATAGCCAATTTGTAACTCAGCCCACGGGTTGCCGGCTTCCGCCGCCCGCCGGAAATAACGCAAGGCGCCTGCATGGTCGCCCGCCTTGTACAAACTCGAACCTTGCTGGAAGATGTCGTTTGCGGGAGCGTTTGCCTGCTGCGCAGACCCTTTCGGCGGTGAAGAGCCCCCGAGCGCCGCGAGGAGGCCGGCTGCACTCGGATCGCCATGATCCGCGGCAATCTTGTACCACCTTGCGGCTTCTTTACGGTCTTGCGGAACACCGTTCCCATTCTGATAACAGAGACCAAGATTCACGGCAGCCCCGCCATGTCCCGCATCGGCGGCCTTTCGGTACCAGCGCACGGCTTCCGTCCAGTTTTGCGTCACGCCGAGACCTTTTGCGTAGTGCACGCCGAGGACGGCTTGCGCCGGTGCGTATCCTCTATCGGCCGCTGCACGGAAATGCGTCACGGCCGCGCCCAGATCCTTAGGGACGCCCCGCCCGGTCGCATATACGTACCCGATGCAGAACTCCTTTTGGGGGTTTGCTGCACCGCCCTGGCGGGTTATTTCAGCGCCGGCCCCTCGGCAAACTTCGAAATCTTTTTGCGCCCGCAGGGCTGGGGAGCAAGCCAGAAGCAGAATCACTGTGAATAAACGCATAGAGAGGCCCTCCTATTGGAATCGCGAAAAAGCATAGGTGTTTGCCTGGCTTCCGATTTCCCCCGAGCATATCACAAGCCGCCAATTCTGATCCTCCGAAGTGCAGGAGCCGTCTTTTGGCTCCGCCAAGCGCCACTTGAGCCCTGCCGGAAAAATCCGAAACCGGGAACATCTATCTTTTCAGCCCAAGATCCCGCTACCGTTGCCCTGATGCTTGGGGCGGGCTGTCCATCCGGGGCTGTTGTCTTTGCTCGGCCTTATCGCCATCGCCGCGCCCTTCGCCGCGCCGTTCATCCGCGCAGCGTGGTCGAAATATCTTATACTCGGCACGATTCCCCGTGAGCACGGTGGCAACGGCCTTGCCGACATCGGGCACCTCGCGGAGCGAGAAGGGGTATGGTGAAAGCATGCCTGCTCCATATTCTTGATCGATTGTTCCGCGCTTGCGCGCGCTGCCGCACTGATGTACGAATGGATCATGCGGACATTCGGGTCGATTTTTCTGTTCGCGGCGATCGCTTTTGCCCGAACGGAGTTTTGGGCTCCCGTGGCGCCGCCGCGGGCGCACTATTCCGTGGACATCAAGTTTGTTCCCGACACCTCACGGCTAGAAGGAAGCGAGGCGATCCGATTCCGGAACGATACACCCCGGCCCATCGGCCGTATAGCGTTGCAATGGTTCGGCGACGTACTAAACGTAATGGCTAACGGTGAGGTCGCGGAGCGCTCGCCCGGGAAGCAGAGCGTGGCGCTGTTCGACCTCCCTCGGGATCTCCCACCCGGCGCTCAGATCGAGCTTTTGGTGAACTTCGGGGCTTCGTGGAAACTCGATATTCACACCGGAAGTGCGATCACTTCGTTCCTGAGCCCTCGGCTCTGGTGGGGCTTCGGTACGCTGGACGACTACGAGGTCCGGCTCCAGGCCCCAGAAGGGTATGCGGTCGCGACGAGTGGACGCTACGATCCGACAGCGCGCGTCTACAGGGCCGAGGGCCTTCGCGCCTTCGGTCTGTTCGTCGGGAAGGGCTACCAGAGCGCAGAGGCAGACGCCGCCGATGTGCGCGTTCGCGTTGTATTTACCAAGGAAGGCCGGCCATGCGCCGAGTTGCTGTTAAAGACCGCGGTCGATGTGATCGGGTTCTACCGCGAACAGTTCGGCGTCTATCCACACCACTCGCTGGCCATCGTACCAGGAATGGATTACCCGGCGGGAGGTTATCCGCCGGCTTCCGGGCTGGTTGTCGTCCACGGTCAACAGCGCATGGCTGAGCGCCCGGAAGCGTTCTGGCGCTGGATAACGGCTCACGAAATCGGGCACATGTACTGGGGTGACTACGTCCTGGCGCAGGGTCCCGACTCGCTTTCCTGGATGATGATCGGGCTGGGGCTTCATGCGGACCGCGAGTACAGACGGGCTCGCGGCATCACCGGCAGCGTCGGCGCGTTGGAAGCCAATTACGTCAGCGGAGTGAAGCAGGGACGCGATACGACCATGGACGTAACCAAAGAGCAGGAATCGGCCATCCACTGGGATTTCAACAACACGGTCACACACGGCAAGAGCGCGGCCCTTCTCAATGCGCTTGAGTCCGTAATTGGCGTCGAGACGTTCGGCAACCTGTACCGACGCTGCCTCAGGGAATACGCCGGGAAGCAACTTGGCTGGCGCGAGTTCCAGCGCGTTGCTCAGATCGAGAGTGGCCAGGATCTCGACTGGTTTTTCGAAGAGTGGGTGCGTTCGTCGGACAGCGCGGCGTACCGCATTGCGGAAACGGGATGTTCGCCGGTGGGCGAAGAGTTCGACTGCCGAGCCAAGGTGGAGCGAACTGGAGGAATGCGGATGCCCGTTACAATTGCAGCTCGGTTCGAAGACGGTTCGGAGCAACGCGCCCAAACGGAACGCTTGGCAGACTTCCAAGAGCTGCAGTTCCGTGCGAAGGGGCCGCTCAAGGACATCGTGATCGAGCCTGACTCGGCGATGACCCTGGCAGACGCTCCCTTGACGCAGGTGAAACTGATGGCAAGGATCAGTGAAATGCAGTGGACAGGCGAGGGGGCAGCGGCGTTGGAGGCATTCCGCCAGGCTCGCGAGATGAAAATCGAGGACAGAAACACCCAGACCAAGCTGGGCTTGATGCTCTACGACGGCCGCTACTACCAGGAAGCGCTCGAAGTCATGACGCAACTGGAGCAGACCGATTTGCGCTTCATGGCGCTGGTTTGGCAGGGTCACTTGCTGGATCTGCTCGGGCGTCGCGGCGAGGCGGTCACGCGATACGAGGAAGCGCTGAAGGTGCCCGGCTCACCGAACATGCAGCACAGCCAGTACAACATGACGATCAACAAACAATGGGTTGAGGAGCGGCTGAAGACGCCGTTTGAGAGGAGATAATCCGAGGGCTGCATTCCTACTGGCAGAGTACCGATAACCCAGATAAGGCTGCTGTCCAAGGACGCCTGCTATCCAAAGGGAGTCGGCTTCCGAGCAATTCCTAAACTGCGGCGGTACGTCTCATTGCCGGCTTCGAACGATCAAGCTGAAATGCGTCTCATCTCCAGCTCATAGAACTGGTACCCGGATTTACTTACGACGAAAGTTCGGCTTGAGCTGCTCGATGAATCCATGATCGACCAGTTCCATCGCCGCGAACTTGAAGGGCGGCCTAATCGGAGTGGATGAAACCTATCGAGAAGGCACCCGAGGTATCAGATCTGGCGGGGAATCATCGGTCAGCATTACGCGACCAGGCGGGACCCATACTTAGCCGGGTCCCATCGGATGGCGCGGATTGGGTTACCCCCCACTGAACTCCCCTCGGCCATCGTCTTGCATGGAATACGGGACTATTGTCATCATGGAGGCATGCAAACTGTCTTTGAGGCGGCGGGTGGCAACGACGGCCTGCGCCGTCTCGCCGACGCCTGGCATCGTCGGGTGCTGGCCGATGACGTGGTCGGCCATGCGTTCAGCCACGGCTTCCGTCCCCAACATGTCGAGCGACTCGCCGCTTACTGGGCCGAGGCACTCGGTGGCCCCAGCACGTATTCCGACTCCTATGGTGACGAGACCACCGTCGTCAAGATGCACAGCGGCAACGGGGAGCACGACGAAATGGATGGCCGTGCCATTGCCTGCTTCGACCAGGCTCTGGTCGATGCCGGACTGGCCGACAACGGTCCGCTGCGACAAGTGCTGCACGACTACTTCGCTTGGGCGACCACGACAACGATGTCCCGCTACCACCAGTCCGCTGATGATGTGCCTAACGGCCTCAGCATCCCACACTGGTCATGGGACGGACTCCAGGTTTAAAACTCCACGCCTGGCCTGCACCACGCCAGTATCAGCCCCAACTTCGAACCTGTTCGGCACTTCATATGGACCATTGTGGCGGAATCACCTGCCGGCCGAAGGGGTAGATCCTCGCTGACGCCGCAGCGTAGACTGGCGCGGTGTAAACTCCAGGATTCCACACCAGCGTTACGAGCGCATATCAGCCACCGCACGCGAAGCTCGCCGCGGCCCTCCTACCAGCGCGCCCAAGAAGGAGCGTTGCTCCGCCACGCGCGGTGCAGCCACAGGAGACTGACGACGAACACGAATCCGAGAATGCCTGCCCGAATCATGGATTGCCCGGTGCCCCATCCGCCGAGCTGGCTGAGCACGGTGGAAAGCCTGGCGCTGCCCGCAGCATAGTAGAGATTCAGAGCGAGAGCGGTCACCACCAGGTCCACGCGACGTTTCCCGAGGGATAAAGGCTTGCCTCCTTCGCTGCCTGCGCACACAAGATGCGCCACCACGTAGCAACCGTAACTGGCCAGCATGAACAAAAGGAACGTCGCATACACAGCCAGGATCGGCGCAATCATGAACGGCCGCTCAAACCCGTTGGTGCTGGACAGAGTCCAGTACGCCAGCACGAATCCCGGAAAGCTCCCCAGGAAGAACCGCCGCGCAACCTCGGCGAGGCGCTTCGATCCGGCTTTCTCCATCGCGTTCCAGTAATGTGATTCGCTCTCCGGGACGTCGATGCAATGGAGCGCGCAACGGTAGCAACTCTGGGCGGAGACGGCCGGAACACACCGTGTATCCGTGAGCGACCAAACCGGCGCGGTACCGTAAAGCTTCTCAACTGGATACACTGGGCAAACGCTGCAGCACCAAGCCGCTTTCCACGGTCCCGCAATTCCCAACGCGACCGCAGCGAAAGTGATGGCGACGATCAAAACCAAAGTCGCACGGGCGCTCTGGTTGAACAGCAGGATACGCATCGGCACCAGTAGCCAGAGCAGCCCAGCCGCCACCATGACGCCGTAGCGCTTGATCCAGATGTTGGCTTTACCGGGCATTCGCGGCGGGCCAATTTCGCGGCTTCCGCGGCCCACGCGGGCAGCGGCCAGATTGAGTACCGCCAGCGGACAGACTCTCCGCCAGAGGTGTGGTGCAACCAGCAGAGTCAGGGGCACCAGCGGCACCATGCTTTGCCAAAACAGGTCTACCCACCTCACTCCCCGCAAGGCGGCTTCCGTGGCAAGACCCCCGGCAACGGCGGCGACCGCCAGCAAGCCAATCCAGCGCGAAAAAGCCAGGAATCGGTTCACTGCCTCGTCCGCGTGAAGGATTCCGCTCCGCCTGATCATGACCTAGAAAACCGGGATGATGTCATGGCTCGCTTCATGGCCTTGTCCGATTAGGGTATCAGGCCGCCATGCCCGTCAGCCAACAATCATCCTAGGGGATAGGGCATGACGCCTTGATATCGGCACATATCGGTAGTCTTTCTTTGCCAGCGAGTCAATGGTCAGGTGCGCCTACTCGTAACGCAGTGCTTCCACGGGGTCGAGACGGGCGGCGCGGTTGGCGGGCCAGATGCCGAAGAACAGGCCCACGCCGACCGATACCAATACCCCGGTAACGGCGGTCCACATCGGCACGGCGGTCGGCAGGTTGGGGAAAATCAATCCGGCGGCGCGCGAAATCAGCCAGCCCATGGTCAGCCCGATGATGCCGCCCAGCACGGTCAGCACCACAGCCTCCGTCAGGAACTGCACCACGATGTCGCTGCGGCGCGCGCCCACGGCTTTGCGTATGCCGATTTCTCGCGTGCGCTCCGTAACGCTCACCAGCATGATGTTCATGACGCCGATACCGCCCACCAGCAGGCCGATCGAACTGAGCACCACCATCACCAGCGCCACCGTGCCGGTGACTTCGCGGAACCGCTCGATCATCGATTCGGAAGTGGAGATCGAGAAGTTGTCGGGCGCGTTGAACGGCACGCGGCGCTCCAGGCGCAGCACGGCGCGGACTTCATCCTGCGCCTGATCCAACATGCCGGGGTAGGCCACGATCACCAGCATGTGCTCCTTGAGGCTGGGGAACATTTTGCGCATGGTGAAGTAGGGGAGCAGGACCCGCAGATCTTTCTGGCCGGGCAGGGACGCGGCGGCGCGGTCCATGACGCCGACGACTTGAAGCGAGTGGCCGTCCACCTGGAACCATTTATCGATGGGGTTGGCGTTCTCGAACAACTGCCTCCCGACGTCTTGCCCGATGACCGCGATGGGCATGTGATGGGCACTCTCCTGATCGGAGAAAAAGCGACCGGCTTTCATGGTGGTGCCGCCGGCGGCGTAGCCTTCCTCGGTGCCGGCCAGCTCGATGTTATAAAGGTCGTTGCCTTTGTAGCGGGCCCGATGAACATCGTTGATAGAGACCACCATGGCGAAGAGATAGGGGCTGACGTGCTCCACCGACGGGCAGCGCGCTTGAACGGCACGGGCGTTTTCGAGCGTGAGAGGTTTCCTGCGCAGGATCTCCGGCGTCCAATCCGACATCACCGGTCCTTTCAGGACAATGATGGTGTTCGGGCCGAAGGAGCGGAGGATATTGGTGATCGCGCCGTCCAGACCGGCGATAATGGAGCCTACGCCGATCACCGCGCCGGTGCCGATGATCACGCCCAGAACGGTGAGAAACGAGCGCATCTTGTGCTCGCGGATGGTGACCAGCGCCAGCCGGACGCCGGAAGTTACGGAAAGGAGCGTCATATCTCCATCCGCAGGGCTTCGATGGGGTCGAGTTTCGCGGCGCGCTGGGCCGGGTAGATGCCGAAGAACAGCCCGACGACAACGGAAAGGGTCACCGCGATAACCACGGCCATGACCGGCACCGAGGTCGGCACGGGCGTCAGGGTGCGGACTAACACGGCCACGCACCACGCCACCGTCACGCCGATCAGCCCGCCGAAGCCTGCCAGCAGCGACGACTCCACCAGGAACTGGTTGAGGATATCGCGATTGCGCGCGCCGACTGCCTTTCGAATGCCGATTTCGCGAGTGCGCTCCGTCACCACCGCCAGCATGATATTCATGATGACCACTCCGCCCACCACCATGAACACCGACACCACGGCGATGGCGGTGGCGGCGATCGCTCCGGTCAACTGGTTCCAAAAATCCAGCAGAGAGCCGGAAGTCACAATGGCGAAGGTATCCTCAGCCTTGGGACCCAGGTGGCGATAGACGCGCAGCAGCATGCGGGTCTCTTCCTGCGCCTGCGCCAGGCGGGCGTGATCCACGGCCTGGGCCGCGTAGCCGATGCCGTCATGCCGGCCCCAGATCTTGAAATAGGTTTCGATGGGGATGATGACGAACTTGTCTTGAGACTGTCCGAAGACTGAACCCTTCGCCTTGGCCACCCCGACGATAGCGAAGGGAATGCCTTGCACGGACAGGGAGCGTCCAACGGGGTTAGAGCTGGGGAAAAGTTGGTCCTTGACGTCTTTGCCGATGAAAGCCACTTCGAGGCGATGATCGTTCTCGCTGTCCGATAGGAAGCGGCCGTCCACCGCCTCGTAATTGTTGATGACCCCGAGATTGGGCGAAGCTCCCTGCAGATCCACGCTCTGAATGGTTTCTTTGCCGGCATGCACCGAGACGCCGCGACCCGTGGACATGCCCATCTCCTGGGTGAGCCGCACGCGCGAGCGCAGGAATTCGAATTCCTCGCGGCTCAATTGCGGGTTGCGCCGCAGGGCCTCGATGAGTTTCTTGGTATCGAACTCGGCCATGGGCTCACGCTGCACCACGTACCCGTCGGCGCCCATTTCGGAAACTTTATCGGCGATATAGGAGTTCATGCCGGAGATCACCGACATCACCGCGATCAGGGTGGTAGTGGCCAGGATGATACCCAGCAGGGTCAGAAAGCTGCGCAGCTTGCTTCCGCGCAGCGATTGGACTGCGGCCACCACCGCTTCCCAGAATGACGCGCGCGCACTCATCTATTGTCCATACGTCGATCGGGACCGATTGTTCCTTACAGCCTCAAAACTCTATTCTATTATTCTGAGGGAACTGGTGCCCAGGCGCCAGTCCAACGTGCTCACCCGGCAGGTGGCCGGCCTTGCGGGCCGGTTGCAGTATCGGGCAGAGCATCGACCGGAAGGAACGGCCAGCCCGTTACACCTTTTCCCAATACCGGTGCCGATTCGAGCAAATCGAGGTGCTAAAGTACAAATTTGATCTCATGGTTCGACAGCTTGTAGTTCCGGTTCTGGCTGTCCTCGCCGCCGCTTCAGTCCGGGCGCAGACGCTTGCGGGAATCGACGTGACCGGTAGTAAGCGGCTCCCGGTCGCAGCCATCACGAAAGCCACTCGATTGCGCATCAGCCAACACGTGAGCAAAGACGACCTGGAGAAGGCCACCCACACTCTCTTCGATACTGGCTTCTTCACCGCTGTAAACTACCGGTATCAAACCAAGCCCACTCCGAAGGGCCCCGCATGGTCCGTGACCTTCGAAGTGGTCGAGGACCGCGCTGATACCGTAGCGCGGCTCGACATCCCCGGTTTCGAGGAGGAGAAACTGCGGCAGGACCTCAAGCTGGCGGATGGATTGCTGGACGTGCACTTGCCGTCCAACGAGCAGGCCGCCGATTACTATCGCCGCGCGATCGAGGACTTTCTGACGAAGGCCGGCCATCCGCACAAGCTGGACGTCTCCACCGCGGTGGACTTCACTACGCGCCAGATCCAGACCGTCTTCATTCCCTCCGACCTTCCTGAGGTCACGGAAGTCCGCTTCGAAGGGAATCAGGTCGTGGATACCGAGCGCCTGCAGGCAGCCACGGCCAGGCTAATCGTGGGCGGTAAACATTCCGAGCGGGAACTGCGCTCCGTGATCGAACTCAACCTGCGGCCCCTCTATGAAGAACGAGGCTATCTTACTGTGGCCTTTCCGTCGGTGAAACTTGCAGGCTCCGCAGCAGCCGTTCAGGTGGTGGAGGGCCCACTTTGGACCCTCGGACGGGTCTCGCTGAACGGCGATGCCCTGCCCTCCGAGCCCATGCTGAAGGCCGGAGCCTTCGCCGAAGGTAAGCCGGCCAATTGGAAGCTATTCTTGGAGTGCGTTACGAAAATGGAGAAAGTGCTCCGCCGCGACGGCTACCTAAGCGTCTCCTCCAAGCCAGGGCGCCAGTTCCACGAATCCGACAGGATTGTGGATGTGCGCATCGACGTCCGCAAAGGGCAGCAGTTCCTCTTCGGCTCCCTGGAACTCCACGGTTTGACGCACCCCGACGAGGGGATAACGCGCCCCTTGTGGAAGCTCGCGGCGGGCGCTCCGATGGACGAGCCATACATCGACGATTTTTGGCACGAGGTCAACCAGGCCTTGCACGGTTCGGTGAAATCCATGAGCATCCAGATGCGCCCTCAACCCGGCGCCAACATCGTGGACGTCGTCCTCACATTCAAGTGAGCGGCGTCAGGGATTCATCCGGTAGTTCTGACCTAGCGGGCCGCCGCCGGGCAGTTAGCGACGGGCACGCACTAGCTGCCGGATGTGGCGTCAAATGGGTCGCCGGCCGTCGCGTGCCGGTAAAAGTCCCTGCGACACTTGCAGGGAGTGCGTCGTGGGAGCGTTATTCGTTGATTATCGGGAGCTATTCGGGCCGGGGAACACTCTGATCGGGTGGGGACCGGACCTCCACTCCACCTGAATGCCCGAGAGGAGCGCTGACGAAAAGGACTCAAAGCGGGTACCATGAAACAGGCATCGTCACGATCGCGAACGCTAGAGTCATGATGCGCCCCCAATTCTTGAGTCGTGTAGTCGCCTTGCTAATTCTGATGGCCGTGGGCAATCTGTTTGCCCAAACAAACGGCCCACGGTCATTGGCCGGGCTTGTGCTCTCGGAAATCCCCGCGTTGGACGCGGCTCCCGATCTGGCCGCATGGCGCAATCTGCACGCTAACGAGCGTTTGAAGACCGCGGCTTACGACAACGAGTACGAATCTCAGGGCCTGTGGTGCGCGGCCAGCGTTGCCGACGTCGCGTTGCCCGGCGGCGTCAAAACGACGCGACTGGCGTTCTTTTACGCTCCACCGTTGAAACCCGGCGTTGCGTTGCCCGCCCGGCAAGACACAGGGCTGGTGCAGCAGTGCCGGCTCCTCGCGCTCTGGTACGAAGTGCATGAGCCTGCGGATCCGGGAGGCCTCGCCAAATCGGTTGCCGGAGAACTCGCCGCATCACTCGGATCCGCCGAGGAGCCTCCCCGATTCAAGAGAACAGATGGAGACTGGGGCTCGGGATACTGGAACCCCTATTTGGCCTGGGGACGTGCGAATCGGCGTGTTGTACTGGCAGTCGATCCGGGAAATGCCGCGTTCGATCCGAACGCGCAACCACGCCGTCCCACGCGCCTGCTCGTCATCGTGCGCGCTTCGCTGGCGCCGCGCGGATTATCGTTCCACTCGTCTGGCGAATTCCCCAAAGGCCAACCTTCTCTCGAAGAAGCCGCCGTGCGCCTTGCGGCTTTGGGCCCCGGAATCTCCGCGACAATGCTCGCCCCGGGGGTTTCGCCCGAATCGCTGATCCGGTGGGTGGAAGCGGCGCAAGGCTTACCTCGCACGCGCAAAGCGGCCGCTCTCGCTCTCGCGGACCTCATCGTCAGCACGGCTCCGTTCGCTATGCCGGATGATTTCATGACCACGCCGCTTGGCAAACGTCTGACACAACTCGGGGCAGGGCCGCACACTTGGCGTTCCCAGGCCGAGCAAATGGATCCCACCGGCGCTGCGGGGGAGATCGCTCGTGTCGCTCACGTGGAGAATCCCTGCGCTTTTGATGACGGCCACAACAACTGGCAGGATGGGCTGATTAATTCCGGAGAAAAGCTACTGCGCGATTTTCCCGTGAGCCGCTGGAAATCCTACATCCACCTGACCCTGGCTCGCACCTATACGGCCAAGCTGATTCTGACGTACCCGGACATCGATCTCAATGGTGCAAACAGGCCAACCGATCCCGAGGCGCTGCGGCGCAACGCCATTGCCCATTTCCGCGCTTTTCTCGTCGAGGAGAACCGCGAGGCGGCCGAAGCCAGCAGCGCGTGGCGTGAAGCGTGGCGACTGCTTGCCGGACTGCCACCATCGCCGACCCATTTCGCCTGCACCGACTGAAGTATTGGCGCCGCTGCTTATCGCGGAACCTGTCAGAGATCCGGAGCAACGGTCACGGGTGGATATGCTCCGCGCGCATAACGATATGTGGGGATATCGTTAGCCCTCATGGCTGCGGCTCTTTTGATGTTCAAGCTCAGCCAGAAGACGTGGTACGCCTCGTGGAGCAGTATGCGTTTTGAACCGGCCCTACTCAAAACACCGCCATCGCGCCGAGGACCTGCATCACCACGCCTGCTGCTTCGCGCATCAACCACAGCCACGGTCTTGGGGCTTCGCACGACAGCACCGTTTCGCCAGCGGCTCAATGCGCGGGCAGCGTCAAAGTGTGCGGTTTGGCGTCGGTCGGGAGCCGGACCTCGGTCACCGGGCCAAACTTGTCGGTGGTCTCGAACCAGCCAGGCTCGGTGGAGGCGCGAAACGCACTCTCCGAAGGGGACTTCTTCAGCCGGCTGCCATTGCTCGTCACGCTCTCGCTCGATTGATGCACCCGGAACAGGTAACTCAGGAATTGTGCCTGATAGGTACCCGCCGCGGCACTAATCGACACCTCCGTCGTCCTGCCGGACCGCCTAACCGCAATCTCCTGCCGGAAGTATTCCCCTTTCTCGTATCCATAGGTGTGGCCGTCGTCGTCGTACGCCACGAACGTCGCCACCCGCGCGGTCGCCGGAAATACGTCCAGCACCAGAGGGGTCCTGGGACTTAGTTCGTTCCCCTGCGCGGCGGGCTGCGTGGCCACGATGGATCCGTCGCGCACGTAGATCGGAATATCCTGCCAGGTCTTCGCATCCGTGGAAACAGCCATATCGCGCCCACCCTGAACCGGTTTGCCGCTGCTATAGTCGAACCATTGCCCCTGCGGCAGGTAGAAACGATGGGTCGCCTCTCCCATTTCAACAATCGGCGACACCAGCAGGGCGTCTCCGAACATCCACGCGCTGGTCTCGTCGGAACACCGCGCGTCATCGGGAAATACCCAGAACAACGGTCTGGCCACACCGATTCCCGTCTCGCTCGCCAACCGCGCGTTGGAATATATATAAGGCATCAGGTCGTAGCGCAGACGCATGGCCCGCTTCGCCGCCGCCTCCGCTACCGGCCCATACACCCACGGCTGCCGCTTTTCGTTGTTGCCGCCGTGCACACGGAACACCGGCACAAATGCCCCGAACTCCATCCACCGGGCGTAGTTCTCCGGGGTCGGATGGCCACTGAACCCTCCCGTATCCATGCTCCACGCCGACTCCCCCAGATCCAGCGTCGATATCATCCGCCGGCGCTGATACGCCATGCTCTGGAACCCCGTGCGGATATCCCCCGACCACTCCGCGTAGCTGTATCGAACCGCCCCGACATAGTAGTTCCGATTGATGGACCAGGCGCGCTCGTTAGAGATGGAACGCTGGCCTTCGTATAGTGACCGGGCCATGTTCATGAACTGAAAGTTATCAAACAGGGTCTTCCCGTTCTGGTCCGCCTCGTCATTCCACCACCCCGCCATCCCCGTCCGAAACGCCGGTACCAGATGGTCCCAAAACCACTTCCGCGCCTCGGGATTGCCGAAATCGATGTTCGCCGCCGGCCGGTGGGTGAAATAGTCGTCGCCCCGGACTTCGTTCGGGTACCACAGATTGTGCTCCGTGGCATACGCGGCCGCCTCCGTCGGCTGCCCGTCGATTCGCGTGAGCAGAATTCGCGGCTTCAGAATGCCGGCCAGATGAATCCCGTGCTGCAGCATCTCCGCAGCGAACTTGCCGGAAGCCCCGTCAGGGAACGTATTCGGACTGTGGCTGCCTTCCCCCGAGGTGCTGCTCCAGCGCCACTCGCCATAATTATCCTCGCCCCAGGCCTTCCAATCGAAATCGAAGATATAGCCGCTGACCGGAATGCCTTTCTCCTCATACGTGTTCGTGATCTGCCGCCACTCCTGCTCCGTGGATCCCCACTGCGAGTTCAGAAAACCCAGCGTCCACTTGGGCGGCACGGGAGGCTTCCCGGTGAGCGTGGCTAACCCCGCCATGCTCTTCATGGGCGGCCCCACGATTACGAAGTATTCCGCGTCGGGCCGGGAGCCTCGAGAAAACTGTATGGCATCATCGCGCGTCTGGAAGGAGCCGCCGTCGGAATCCACCATCACCAGGTAGCGCGTGGTGAAGAAGAAGGGGCCGCCGGCATTGCCCTGAGCCCCCGCGGCCACCGTCCCGCCCACAGTCCGCAGAATTCCCGTGCCCACATCGGCAATATCCAACCCATGGATCCCATACAGATCCTCGTTCGCGTCATGTTGCAGCACCGTGCTGCCGGACCGTGACCGCGGGCCGGAATCGTTCTTCAGGGTCACCAGAGCCTTCCCCGCCGGATCCTGCACTTCCACCGAGAAAGTGGGGGTGTCGTTCACCACCACCTTCATTTTGGGGGAAGTGAGCGTCTGGATGGCGCCGTTCTTTTCGAGATGCACCGCGCCGGTGTCCACCGGTTGAAAGGAGGGGTCCATCACCAGGGTCCGTGGCGTGACCTTTCCACCCGGCTCCAGATGGATCCGGACGATGTTGGGGGCCACGGCCTGGACTTCCACCACGTCGGAACCGTGAAGCAGGCGTATTTGCGGTTGGCTCGCTGCCTGCCGCGACTGCGGCGGGATGACGCTCGGAGCTTGAGGTTGAGCCAACGCGGCCAACGGCACTAATAGAGCTAGCGGAAATCGCATGCCGCTATTGTACACGCGGCTCGCGCGAGGAGGCGTTGGGATTCTGCGCGGTTGGCCCGCATCTGAATCTCCAGCCCGCCCGCGCCGCGAGATATAATCCAAGCACCTTTTGTTGTCGGCCCGAACTATTAATGGAGACCCTATGATATTCCGCCGTGTCCGCCTGCTCCCCTGTTTTCTGCTGGCGTTGTCTGCCTTCGCGCAGAACGCTCCCTGGACAAGCACCCTGCGCGGTGCTTGGGTTGCGGCCGCGCCTGCCGCATCAGACGACGTTACCCTGGCCGCGAAAGACAACGTGGCCCAGATCGTCGTGGCTGACGACGAGAACACCGCCGTGCACCAGGCCGCCGAGTTTCTGGCCGGCGACATCGAAAAGATCAGCGGCTATAAACCCGCCATCGTGAAAGCCGCCACCAGCGACAAGGTCAACATCCGGCTGGTCACTCTCGGCCATGGAGAGATACCGGCCGCGATCTCGACCGCCGGCATGCAGGGTCAGTGGGAGAGTTATCGCGTGGTCACGGAAGGCCGCAACGTCTGGCTGGTGGGCTCGAACCCGCGCGGCACCGCCTTCGCGTCATACACCCTGTCGGAGCGGCTCGGCATCGACCCCATCTACATCTGGACCGGCTACCGGCCCGAGCATCACGATCCGCTGGTGCTCAAGCGCACCAACTTTTCGCAAGCGCCGCCCACTTTCAAATACCGCGGCTTTTTCCATGACGACGAGGATCTTCTGCCACGGCCATTCGATGCCAATGGCTATCCGCTGCAGACCGGTGACGTGCCGCTCGGTTGGTACAAGGCTTTCTTCGAAACCGCGCTGCGCCTGAAGATGAACATGGCGGCGCCGTACACGCGCGTCCATCGCCGCTTTGAAGTGCAGAAACTGGCCAGCGACTGGGGACTCTACTACACCTCCCACCACTACGACATCCTGGTCTCGAACCCCTTCGGCCTGACGCGCTACAACCTGGCCGCCGAACGCGGCGTGCAGCCGGTCTATGACTGGTTCACCAACCGCGACGGCATGCTCAAGTTCTGGATGGGCGGTGTGACGGAGAACAAGGATATCGACGTGATCTGGCCGGTCGGCATGCGCGGCACCGAAGACCGCCCGTTTACCTTCCCGGCGGGAACCACTGACGATCAGAAGGCGGCTACTTTCCGCGAGGTGATCGGGGACCAGGTCAAGATGGTGAAAGATGCGCTCGCGAAGGACAAGACCCCGCTTTTCCACTTCACGATGTATTCCGAGATGCTGCCGGCGTACCAGAAGAATCCCGCGGCGTTCGACTTGCCCGAGGATGTCATGATCATCTGGCCGGACGACAATGACGGCCACATGCGCGGCCTGCCGACGTCGGTGGGCAAATGGAAACATGGCGTCTACTATCACCTGGCCTACCTGGGCGGGAATCTCAGCAAGCAGACCACCCACACCGAGACTCCCTCGGTGGTAGCCGACGAGTTCGAAAAGATCGTCAAAGCCGGCGCTACCGAGTACATGCTGGTGAACGTCTCGGAACTGCGCGACTACGTCATGGGCGCGCGCATGATCGGCGATATCTGCTGGAACGCTCCCGCGGTTTATGCCAGCCCGAACGCCGCCGCCCGGTACACGTCCTGGTGGTCGCGCGAGTATTTCGGCAAGAGTGCGGACGCCGCCGATACGGCCTACAGCCAGTACTTCACACTGCTGGACAGGCCCGACACGATGTGGAATCCGATGGTGAACATCCAGATGCTGATCGGGAGCCTGTACACCAGGGTCGGCGGTGGAACACCTGTGGCATTCAGCGCCGATACGGTCGCACAGTTGCAATCGCGCGGCAAATCGCTGGATGACGCGCTCGCCTCCGAACAGAAGGCGGAGGCTCAAATGCCGATCACCGAGGCGCGCTTCCTGTCGATCGATGCCGGCCTCGGATTGAAGATAGCGGACTACCAGACCCACGCGGCGATCAAACTGGCGGACGCATTAAGCGCTGCCGACGCGGCGGGGATGTGGAAGTCCGTTTACGAGGCCCGCGATTACCTGGAGCAACTGGAGGCCGCCTTTGCGCGTGGTGAATATCCGCCCTTCGATCGCTGGTATCACGAAAGCTGGATCCGTTCCGCCTACAGCAATAACAATCCGCACCGCGCCTTCAACCAGGTTCGCGACTTCATCGGGCAAGAGGGTCACGGCAGTCTCCCCCCCGCCCCCGGACGGGGAGGCTTCGGGCCAGGACGCGGAGCGCCTGGCGCGGGCCCCGGACGCGGCGGAGTTCCCGTCGGTGCTCCTCCGGCCGGCGGCGGACGCGGTCAGTAAAAAACCCGGTGACGATGCTGACTTGCAATCAGGCGAACCCACACGCTGGTTCTGATCTCGTTAGCATTGCTCGCCGCGCCGCGTCTCTCAGCCGCGGATACGACCGTCTGGCGCACGTTCGGCCACGCTGGAGACGAATCTTACGGACCTTGCAGCAGCGATAAACAATGCGCCTCCGGCCCAGCTCGTCAAAGCGTGCTCAGGGTCGCACGCGGGCGCTGCCCAATTGTGAATCTCGGTATTAGCGCAATTATCTCGTATAGTGAAAGAAAAGCGATGCCTGCCGAACGCATCCACGAGTACCGAGTGACGAACCGCTGGACCGGCAATCGAGGTGAGGGAACGTCGGGTTACCGCGCCTACAGCCGGGACCACGAGCTGACCGGCGCGGGAAAGACGGCGCCAATCGCCGGCTCGTCAGACGCGATATTTCGAGGTGATGGCGCGCGCTACAACCCCGAAGAACTGTTGGTAGGTGCGGTGTCGGCCTGCCATATGCTGTGGGTGTTGCACTTATGCGCGGACGCGGGTGTGGTGGTGACGGAATACGTCGACGACGCCTGGGGCGAGATGGTGGAACACGCAGATGGATCGGGCGAATTTCGGCGGGTGATTCTGCGGCCTCGGATGAAGATTGGCGATGCGAGCCGGATTGGCGATGCGGTTGCGCTGCATGATCGGGCTCACGAAATGTGCGCTTTGGCGCGATCGATGAGTTTTGCGGTGATTCACGAGCCCGCGGTGACAGCGGAGCAGCAGTAAACCTAGCAGCGCCGCTCGTGCCCAGCTCGCGATCCGCGGTGAAGCTGCAACCCCACGTTCACTTCCGTTTCTTGAAGAACCGGTAGACGCCGTATGCAATCGCCCCTCCAGCAACGGCTCCTAACCCAATGATCATGCTTGCTGACAGTGCCGTTGCAGCGCCTTGAGCGGCGAGTTCCAAAACGCCGACAGTTGCCCCGCCAGCGCCACCAACACCGGCACCAACGGACACCGCAGCCGCAGCCTCGATCTTGTCTTTGTTCTCTTCGTCCATCACACGGAATTTTAGCGCATACCGGGTACATTCTTGGAAACGGCACGACCAGAGTGTCAAGCGCGTGGATCGAGGCTTTGAGGAACTCCGAGATGCGGGCGGCGGCTTGGTATCGTCGCCGGGCGCGTCTGCGCGCGGAAGAGCAAACGCGCCACGCTGTGGCTCCCTGGCGCCGCGCTCACGCCGAGCCGGGAGGCGCGAGCGCCGGAGGGCGGCGCACAGCACGAGCGGCGCCGCCGGTCGCTCGCGCACGGGAGTCTGGCGGGCGCGGCGTGGCCGGATGGCCGGTGCGATCCCGATGAGTCCGCTGACGTGAACGGCGCTTACCAAGAGTAATCTGCGCCGGGTGCCATACTTTCTACATGAGGACTTCGGGGGAGTCTGCAAGCTTCCACTTGATCGATTATGCGGTTAACCAGTTGGGAGGAGCTAATATATAAACCTATGTTGCGCGCATGGCTTCGGGTGTTCCTCACGATCATTCTGCTGACGGCCAACGCCGCGGCGCAAAATCCCGTTAAATTGGATCGGCAAACGAATCGCACCATGGAGCAACAGCTCGGGGACGTGAATCAATTGCTGGAAGCCGGCCGCACCGGGGAAGCCGAGCGACTCCTGCGCCAGTTGATTCCGAAACCGGAGGAGGAAGCGGTTCGGGAGCTGGGCATATTCAGCTTCGCTGGGATTCACGACCTCCTGTGGGCGCTGACCGGTTATTCCTATGCGGGCGCGAACGATTACGCGAACGCCGAGCGCGTGGCGGGCGAAAGGTTGCGCGCGGTGGATGCCCGGGGCGCAGCGGCGGCGGGACACTTGCCCATTTTTTTGACGCTGATGGCGGAGGTGTACCGGCTGCAGGGCAAACACGCCGCGGCGTATCCGCTCTATGCCCGGCTGAATCAGTTGTGGTTCAACAACCAACTGCCCGCGGAATTTCAGAAGCCCACTGAACTCGGCTTCGTGGAGTGTTCGCTCGTGCGGGGCGATGCCGCCGCTGCGGAATCGATCTCGCGGCCGCCGGTCGATCCCGACGGCTCGTATGTGGGACCCTCTTTTCACGAGCACATTTTCAACATGCATGTAGTCGCGATGGAAGAGGCCGGGCACAAGACGGAAGCCGCCCAGTTCGAAGCGAAGACCGACGCCGAGAGCCGGCGGCCACCGGCAGCGAACCAGCAGGATCGCGACTTACTCCGGGCTCGTTTGCTGAGCGCCCGCGGCCAAAACGCGGCCGCCGAGGCGCTCTATCAAAAATGGACTGGTTACTGGAAAACCCCGGACGTACTGGGCATCATCGACCCCAAAGAGTCGTTGCAGATCCGTACGGTCGCACTCGTGGGCTACAGTCACTTCTTGAGCGTCCATGGACGGACGCGCGAGGCCCAAGCCGCTCAGTCCCGATTGGCGGCGATGGGCTGCCGGTTTGGGATGTGCGAATGAAGCTAAAGCGTGCAAGAATCTAACGCATCGAGGTCATCGCGAAAACGTGATTCCGTGGCCAAGCACGAAAATGAATAGGAGACTGGCGACGGCTGCTGTAGCGATCCAAGCAGCGCTGCGGCGCACTGGCTCAACTTGTCCTTCTCTGGCGTTGATCCACCTCCGCATCATGCCAGGCAAGCTCAGCATGCCCGCGTTTGCGCCCAAGGTAGATGGCAGCGCGGACGCTATGACATAGAACAGTCCTAAAGGATTGAATAGCCCACCGAGGCCAGCCAGGATCCCGT
>JBEKQS010000083.1:0-20181 GCA_049519475.1 Bryobacteraceae bacterium
CTGGTCAATTACGTGCTCTTGTTCCGGCCTGAACTGTATGGTCATAAACACCTCTCTTCAATCGTGTCTCCGCCAGCTCCCAGAATAGCAAGTCCGGGACCTAACCTAGCGGGAGGCGAGCGGGACCAAGCGGGACCATGAATCCCCGTCATCGCACGCGTCGAAAACAGTTTTGGGGCCAATCCCACAGGGCCGCTTGCGACAATTCCGAGCCTGAACACAGCTCCATGGCACGGCTCACGGCTGGAAGGCCGCGCCAAAGTTCACAGTTTCGAAATTCGCCGCTGGCACGCTCCTTGCGTGAGTCATTGGCGGCTTTAAATTGAGTAAGTTAGGAGACTATCGCGACCGGCCTGTTGCGAAACTTCGAAAATGGGTTTGCGAAATCTTAGCAGAATTTGTAAAGTATTGAAACTGCTGGAGAGATACTGCGGGGCCACTAGCGGTACAAACGGTAAGTCCAATCTTTTCCTCTGTTTCCCCCAACTCCCAGAATAGCAAGACTGGGAACAAAGCCCTTTTCAGGTCGGGGGCCGGACTGACTTACTCCTCTTGGAGCGCCAGCGGGACGGAACCGACGAGCGCGGAGATCCGCATCGTGCCCGACGCCGTCACGCTGATGGTGCCGCCGGAATACGCGCGCATGGCGGGCGAGCGGCCGCTGGCGCAACCCAACCACGCGTAGGAGTGGCCGAGTGCGAAGGTTCGCGCAACGCGCGAAAGAGGCCCTCGCCTACTCCGGGCGGGACGAAGCTGGGGCGAACCTTGCCGCGCAAGCAAAATCAAGCGGCAATCTTGAGACCGACAGCTTAGTGGGTATTGCGTTACCGGGTCTGTTTGAGTGTTGTTACTCGCCGAAGTTGTCTTAGCGCGGCGCCGGTGCCGACTATATAGCTATATAGCTAGCGCGCTTTGCGTTGATGCCGCACGAGGCCGAGGCCGAGAAACAGGGCGCTGCCGACCAGCAACAGGCTCGCCGGCTCGGGAATGGCGTTGCTGCTGCCGACGTCCACCGAATAAATCGTCAGGGTTTCCGAGCAAGGGCCGCTGCAGGCGCCGGCCAGGCCTTCTCCAATGCGAAATCCCGTTATGGCGTCGCTGGTCAACAGGGGGAACAGCGTGAGCCATCCATTCAGCGAGTTGGTAGTTGATTGTCCACCTTGCAGATAAACTCCAGACGTGTTGTCGAACATGTTAAATTGCGTCCCGTTGGGATCGAGCGCCATGTTGCTACCAGAAACTGAGGGCGTCGACTGAAACTGGAGCATCAATATTTGGTCGCCAGGGTTTGTTTCCCCCAGTATGTTGGCGGGGTCTTGAAACGTCATCATGTAGTACGGCTGGTCGCCGCTGTTGTCCGCAGTGAATGCCACTGTTGCGTTGGTGTTGCCGATGCTTCCGAGTGTCAGGCCGGTGCCCTGCCATTCCAACCGTGCGTAGTCCGTGTCGGTCGGAATGTACATCTGCACGGCAGGGTGAATGCTAGTGTTGCAAGGGTTGCCGATCAAACCCGACACATTGGTGTAGATACCACCAACTGCGGTGTTCTGGTTCGCCGAAAGGGGGCACAAAAGGGTGTCAGCGTGGCCAACCCCAACACTCAACAGAAATGCCGCCGCCACCATGGCAAGCAAAACCAGGAACCGTTTCGAGCGTAAATAGGACATGTAACTTCCTCCTCAGGATGCAAAAAAGCTTTGCTAAGCAAGGCGGAGTTTTTGTTTTTGCTCTCGGTCCTTTTGGCAGAGAGAGTCTTCCGCCAGTTCACAGAATAGCAAGACTGGGAACGAAGCACGATTCACGGCTTTTCGTAAAATTGCCAACCCGCGGTTGGGAGGATTACTCCCGTAACACGCCGGTCACGTCCCAACCCATTGCGCCCGTGGCACTCGCCGGCGGATTGCCGGGATGGACCCGGGCTCTACATGGAACGTATGACGCTCGGGCCGGAAGTGGCTCCTCACCTGCCAAACTATAATTCGCGGACCAGGGGGTCCGCCCTCCAATCATGCCGAATCCCAGCTTTGCGAAAACTATGCGGCATTGGCCAATTCTGATCGCAATCGCCTTCAGGCGGCCCGGTCGTACGAAGGTGCTCAGACGCCCCAACAGTAATCTTCGACGTCCCGCTCCACGGAGGGATCTTTCTCGCTCAGGCGCATCAATTCCAGGCGGATCGCGTCCACCAGCGCTTTCCAACTGGCTTCGATGACGTTGTCGGAGACGCCCACGGTGGCCCAAGTCGCGCGCTGGTCCGACCACTCGATGAGCACTCGCACCCTGGCCGCGGTGCCCTTGCGGGAATCGAGCACGCGCACTTTGTAGTCGGTGAGGCGCACATTGGCGACTTGCGGATAGATTTTCGAGAGCCCCTTGCGCAAACAGAGGTGCAGGGCGTGGAACGGGCCGTGGCCGGTGGCGGTGGCCGAATGCACGCCGTCCTGCGCGCGCAGCGTCACGGTGGCCGTCGAGAGGGAACCGCCGGCGGCCGTGCCTTCCCCGCCGCTACGCGTCGAGACTTCGTAGCTCTCTACTTCGAAGAACTGCATGCCCGGGTTCAGGGCGTCGCGCACCAGCAGCTCAAAGCTGCCTTCGGCCGCTTCCAGTTCATAGCCTTCGTATTCCATCTGCTTGATGGTTTCGAGCAGCTCGCGGCGCGCCTCTTCGCTCAAGCGCCCAGCCAAGCCGTGCTGCTTCAGCTTGTAGAGGATGTTGCCGCGGCCCGACTGGTCGCTCACCAGGACGCGCTGCCGGTTACCGACCGCTTCGGGGCGGATGTGCTCGTAGGTGGCGGCATCTTTGAGCACCGCGCTCACATGCACGCCGCCCTTGTGCGCGAAGGCGCTCTTGCCCACAAACGGCTGGTTGTTGGGCAACGGCAGGTTGGCCAGTTCGGCGATGAAGCGGCACGCCGACGCCAGGGCCGCCAGCTTCTCGGGGCCAATGGTGGTGTGTCCCAGCTTCAGCTCGAGGTTGGCGAGTATCGACGCCAGGTTGGCGTTGCCGCACCGCTCCCCGTACCCGTTCAGGCAGCCCTGCACGTGCGTGGCGCCGGCCTCGACCGCCGCTACGGCGTTGGCCACCGCCATTTCCGAATCGTTGTGCGGGTGGATCCCGATGACGCCGTCGAAACGCTTGCGAACGTCCGCCACGGCTTCCACCAGTCGCCCGGTGAGCGTTCCGCCGTTGGTGTCGCACAGGCAGAGCACGTCCGCGCCAGCCTTCTGAGCGGCTTCGAGAGTGCGCAGCGCATAATCCCGGTTGGCGAAATAGCCGTCGAAGAAATGTTCCGCGTCGTAGATCACTTCCTTGCCGTGAGCCTTCAGATACGCGACGGTCTCGGAAATCAGCTTGAGGTTGAGGTCGAGCGAAACGGCCAGAGCGCGCTCGACATGCAGGTCCCAGGTCTTGCCGAAGATCGATACGGCCGGCGTTCCGGCTTCCACCAGCGAGCGAACGTTGCGGTCCTCTTCCACGCGGTGCCTGGCGAAACGCGTCGAGCCGAATGCCACCAGCCGGGCGTGCTTCAGCTTCAAGGCCGCCGCCGCGCGGAAGAACTCCTTGTCTTTGGGGTTCGACCCCGGCCAGCCGCCCTCGATGTAATCGATGCCCAGCTCGTCGAGCTTTTGCGAAATGAGCAGCTTGTCCTCCACCGAGAATGAGACGGATTCGCCTTGCGTGCCGTCCCGCAGCGTCGTATCGAACGTAGAGATCTTCATGACCGCACCTGCTATTCGGCGCCCTGCGGCACCCCTACCTCCTTGCGCTTTTTGAGAAACGTCATCATGCCGCGCAATTCGCGGCCCACTTCTTCGATGGGCTGATGGCGCGCCGCTTCGCGGTCCGCCAGGAATTTCTTTCGCCCGGTTTTGTTCTCTGCGATCCATTGCCGCGCAAAATCTCCGGACTGAATTTCCGCCAGGATCTTGCGCATCTCGGCGCGGGTCTGCTCATTCACCACGCGCGGGCCGCGCGTGTAATCGCCGTATTCGGCGGTGTCGGAAACCGAATACCGCATGTAGCTGAGGCCGCCTTCCTGAATCAGGTCGACGATCAGCTTCAACTCGTGCAGGCACTCGAAGTAAGCGATCTCCGGGGCGTATCCGGCTTCGACCAGCGTCTCGAAGCCCGCGCGGATCAGCTCGCTCACGCCGCCGCACAGCACGGCCTGCTCGCCGAACAGATCGCTCTCGGTTTCTTCGCGGAAGGTAGTTTCGATGACGCCGGCCTTCAGGCAGCCGAGCGCCAGCGCGTAGGCCAGGGCCCGTTCGAGCGCTTCGCCGGTCGCGTTCTGATGGACCGCCACCAGCGCCGGCACGCCCACGCCTTCGGTGTACAACTCGCGCACGCGATGGCCCGGCGCTTTGGGCGCCACCATGGAAACGTCCACGCCGGCGGGCGCGGCGATCTGCTTGAAATGAATGTTGAAGCCGTGCGCGAACATCAACGTCTTGCCCGGCGTGAGGTGCGGCGCGATGTCCCGGTGATAGAGATCGCCCTGAATGTGGTCGGATACCAGGATCATTACGACATTGGCGGCCTTGGCGGCCTCGGCGGTGGTCAGAACTTTGAGGCCGGTGGCCTCCGCCTTGGCGCGCGACTGGCTGCCTTCATACAGCCCCACCACCACGTCGACGCCGGAATCCCGCAGGTTCAGCGCATGCGCGTGGCCCTGGCTGCCGTATCCGATAATGCCGACCGTGCGCCCGTTCAAGTAATCGAGATTTCCGTCTTTTTCGTAAAATCGTCTGGACATGTGTTTTCGCCTTTAGTTGGGGATTCAACGCGGAGGCGCGGAGGAGCGGAGAAAACCGGAGAGAAATAAATAGCTGGATTGAGCCAGTATCCTCTTCGCAAGACAGCAGGAGATGGCTGCACGAACTCCAACTCCTCAAGTCTTCTCTGCGTCTCAGCGTCTCCGCGGTGAATCCTCATTTTTGAACTCATACTTTCTGCGCCGGGAGCGGTTTGGTTGCGACAGGTGGCTGCAGCCGCAGTTTCTTGGCCTCCAGGCCGATCGCCAGCGCGCCCGAGCGCGTCACTTCGATCTCGCCGTAACTGCGCATCACGTCGACAAACTCGTTCAGCTTCTCCGGGTCGCCCGTGGCTTCGATGGCGTATCCCTCGGTGGACGAATCCACCACGCGGCCGCCAAAGATCTCGGCCTCTTTCAGAACCGCGGTGCGCGATTCCATGGTGGTGTGGATACGCACGAGCACCAGTTCGCGGACGACCGCGGGCAAGTCCGTCAGGTCGGTGGCCTGCAGCACGTTGATCAGCCGGTTCATCTGCTTGATGACCTGTTGCCGCAGCGCCGGGTCGACGTCCACCACGATGGTCATGCGCGAAAGTTCCGGATCATAAGTCCGCGCCACGGTGAGGCTCTCGATGTTGTAGCCGCGCTGCGTCAGCAGTCCGGTCACGCGCATCAGCGCACCGGGCTTGTTTTCGAGGAGTAAGGAAATTACCTGCATCATATAAGCGGCTCTCTATTGCGCTGGCACGGCCACCGGTTGCGGCGGCCCCAACACCATTTCGTGAATGGCCGCGCCGGCCGGCACCATGGGGTAGACGCACTCCGACGGCGAGACTTTCACGTTGAGCAGGTACGGTCCGGGCGTCGAGACGGCCTCTTCGAGCGCCGCCCGCAGGTCGCGCGGGCTCTCGATGGTTCTGCCGGTGAAGCCGTAGGCTCCGGCCAGTTTGGCGGCGTCCGGGAAACAATCCAGCTCCACGCCGCTCAGCCGGTTGTTGTAGAACAGCTCCTGCCACTGCCGCACCATCCCCAGGTAGCCGTTGTTCATGACGATGATCTTGATAGGCAGGCCGTTGCTGGAGATGGTGCCGAGCTCGGGGATGGACATTTGAAATCCACCGTCGCCCACCAGCGCAAACACCAGCTTGCCGGGGCGCGCCAACTGCGCGCCAATGGCCGCGGGCAGTCCGAATCCCATCGACCCCAGGCCGCCCGAATTCAGCCACAGGCGCGGCGCGTTGAATCGCACGAGTTGGGCCGCCCACATCTGGTGCTGGCCCACGTCGGAGGCCACAATCGCCTCGCCGCCGCTCAAGCGGTCGATTTCCGCCATCAGGTGCTGCGGCTTGATTTCGGTTTCGGAGGTGACCGGGCGCAGCGGATGTTCTTCCTTCCAGCCGCGCACGCGATGCCACCAGGCGCGCCGCGCAGCGGTGACGGTTTCGCCTGGCGACTCCGGGCTCTCCGCCAGAAGCTTGTTCAATTTCGCCAGCACGCGCTTGACGTCGCCCACGATGGGAACGTCGGGGGCGCGGTTCTTGCCGATCTCGGCCGGGTCGATGTCCACGTGGATCACCTTGGCGTGCGGCGCAAATGCCGCCAGGCGGCCGGTCACGCGGTCGTCGAAGCGCACGCCCAGGGCGATCAGCACATCGCTCTCGGTCATCGCCATGTTGGCGGCATAACTGCCGTGCATGCCCGGCATGCTGACGAAATTCGGATGCTCGGAAGGGAGCGCGCCCAACCCCATCAGCGTGTTTACGGCCGGGGAGTCGATGCGTTCCACGAACTCGCGCAACTCCGCGGACGCACCCGCGGCGATGATCCCGCCGCCCGCGTACACCAGCGGCCTTTCCGATTCCTGGATCATCTGCGCCGCGCGCCGGATCTGCCCGGTGTGGCCTTCGGTGAAGACCTTGTAGCCCGGCAGATGGATCGCCGTCACCGGCTGGTAGTGGCCCTGGCCTTGCAGCACATCTTTGGTGATGTCCACCAGCACCGGTCCGGGCCGCCCGCTGGCGGCGATGTAAAAGGCCTCATGCACGGTCTGCGCCAGGTCCTCCAGGCGCTTCACCAGGTAGTTGTGCTTGGTGCAGGAGCGCGTGATGCCGAACGTGTCGGCCTCTTGAAACGCGTCGCTGCCGATCAACCGCGAGGGCACCTGGCCGGTGATGGCGACGATCGGAATGGAATCCATCATGGCGTCCACCAGGCCGGTGGTCAGGTTGGTGGCGCCCGGCCCGGATGTGGCGCAGCACACGCCCACTTTGCCGGTGGCGCGCGCAAACCCCTCCGCCGCGAACGCCGCGTTCTCTTCGTGACGCACCAGCACATGGCGGATGGGATGCTCGTACAAGGCATCGTAAAGCGGTAGGGTCACGCCGCCCGGATAGCCGAAGATGCACTCGACCCCTTCCCGGGCCAGGCACTCCAGCAGCATAGTTGCGCCGTTCATCAATGTGGACATGGGTTCCGCCTCATTCCATAAAAAAAGGCCATCGGCGGGGCTGTTTTCCCCGCCGATGGCCTTGGACTCAGTTCCCTCGGGCCTTCAAGCGGGGCCGGTAATAATGCCTACAGGAATACCAACGGTGTGAAGGAGGGTAGCACCAACAGCCCGAACTGGAATACTCTGTAGCATTCGAAGAACTGAATTATGAGTTTAGCCTACAAGTTTTCCAAATGCAAGTGCATATTAGTATAAATTATTTTAATGGTATTGGGCCGCCATCCCGTTGCCGGCGTACGGGGGCATGTCTCCGACTTGCCCCAGCGGCGCAGCCACCCATGCCGCGCGAACTGGATTACCATGGGTTTTGCCAATCCCGTGCCGAAACCCGATTTCCTGGTGAGATGCAGACGTCACGCCGGCTACCTGCTGGCGCTGCTCCTGGAAGTATTGGTCTTCCACCGGCAGGTTCTGTTTCTGCGCGGCTTCCTCTTCCCCTGGGATTTCCGCTCGATTCATCTCACTTTCGCCACCTTCGTGGCCGCCTCCATCCGCCGCGGTGAGCTGCCGCTCTGGGAGCCCTACACCTACTGTGGCAATCCGATCTTCGCGCTCATCCACGCGTCGCTGTTCTACCCGCCCGTGCTTTTGGCTACGCTGGCCGGTAACTGGTTCGGCCCGCAACACCTGGCGCGCCTGCTCGCCATCGCCGTCGCGCTGCAGATTTTTTTCGCCGGCGCGTGCACCTTCGCGCTGCTCCGCCGGCTGGGCGCGCAACCCGCCGCTGCGTTCCTCTCCGCCACGGTCTATCAGCTCGGCTGCTTCTTCGCTTCGCAGGCCCAACATATGGGCGCCGTGCACGGAGGTTCCTGGCTTCCGCTGGTCTGGTGGGCCGTCGTGGAATTGCGGGAACGCCTGCGTTGGTCCTGGCTGGCCATCCTGTCCGTGGCGCTCTCCATGACCATCTTCGCCGGCCTGCCTCAAGTGGCCGTGGCAGCCTTCGGCTCGGCCCTGGTGCTGGCGGTGGTGATGGCCGCTTTTGGCCTGGCGCGCCGCAAGCTCCCGCTGCACGTTCTGGCGGCCTGGCTGTGGGCGATTCTGCTGGCCGCCGTGCAGGTGATCCCCACCACCGAGCTGACCCGCCACAGCATCGCGAAATTCCGCGCCGACTGGCTCAAGGCCGGCGGCGGCATCAAGCTGGGGGCGCTCTACTCACTGGTGGCGCCGAATTATTGGAACGTGTTCGATCTCTCCAAGTTCCACGGCCCCGCCGACCTCACGTTTCTGTATCTCTACTGCAGCCTGCTCGGCCTGGCGCTGGCGCTCCTCGCCATGCTCTGGAAGCCCGACCGCTGGAGCCGCGTCTTCGGCGTCCTCACGGTGGCCGCCACCATCTGGATGCTCGGCGATTCCACGCCCATCGGCCGGACCATTTTTCTCGCGCTCCCCGTCAACATTCGCATCGGGATCCACCCGGAATTCACCATGCCGGTGTTCGCGCTGGGTCTGGCCGTGCTGGCCGGCTGCGGCGCCAGCCGTTTCCTCCGCCCCCGCTGGCAGTTGGCCGCCGGATTGATGGTCGCTGTCGATCTGATCGCGGTCGGTTCCGGCAGGCCCTTCAACACGGCGTCCGTCCAGGCCGAGCCGGGCGTCACCCACGACTCCATCGATGGCAGCCCGGAGCTGGCCGCGCGCCTCCGCGCTCTTGCCACGACTGCCCAGCCGCCGTACCGTTTCGACATGGCCGACGCCCCCTACGAATGGTCGTATACGGCCCCGGTTCTGGAACTGCCCACCGCCAACGGCTGCGATCCCATGGCGCCCGAACGCATCATTCAGTTGCGCCTCTCGTTCGCTCCCGGCGAGCGCTGGGGAGCCTGCTACCAGGTGGTCAATCCCTCCTCGCCGATCGTCGGGTTGGCCAATATCCGTTACCTGTTCTCGCGGTCGCTGGCGGCTCCCGGACCCTTTCACCCCATCGACCGGATTGCCGGATACACCATCTACGAAAACAGCCGGACCTTGCCCCGCTTCTTTTTCGCCAGCCGCCTGCAACCCGCGGCCAGCCTGGCCGAAGCGGCCCGCATCCTGCACGCCGCGGATTTCGACCCTGCCGAGACCGCCATCGTGGAGGCATCCGCCCGCGAGCTTCCTTCCGGTCCGTTGGCGCGCGGCGACGTCCAACTGGTCTCCTATGCGCCTTCCGCCGTGGAACTGCGCACCCGCTCCGCGGGCAGTTCGTTCCTGGTGGTGGGAGACGCCTGGTATCCCGGTTGGGAAGCCAGCATCGATGGCCGGCCCGCCCGCCTCTACATCGCCGACGTCACGTTCCGCGGCCTGGCGCTGCCCGCCGGCGATCACCGCATCGCAATGCGCTTCGTACCGCGAATTCTCTACCGCTCGGCACTCCTCTCACTGGCGGCGTTCCTGGCCGTCGCGGTTGCCATCGGTTTCCGGCGCAAGCCCGGCAGAGCCGCGCGCATTTCACCAAGACCATAGGGTTCACGCAATGATAACTTCGCAGTTGCTGCGGTGGCGCACCGCCCGCGAGGCGTCGACATGAGTCAACGTGGCACGCACGAGTGCGTGCGCCACATCTGCCGGTCAGCCAATGTGAAGGTGTGATGGGCGTCAGTTCCGCCGCCTGGCGGCCACCGCGACGGCGGGACTCCAGCGGCGCAAGCGCCGGCTCGCGAAATGCACGTACACGCCCAGAGGCGTCAGATACCGGTAAGTGCCCAGCCATTCGACTACCTCGAAAGTCCGCGCCGCCCACTCCAGCCAGAAGTTCCGCGGCATTTTGTGAACGTGCGTCGGATCTTTGTCGAGCCGTCGCACCAGCCAGCCGAGGGGGCCATCGTAAACCGGAACCACGAACACAAAAACGCCGCCCGGTTTCAGGAGGCCGTGCACCATCCGTGCGGCGCCGTCCAGGTCGGCGATGTGCTCGATCACGTCAAAGCTGGTGACCGCATCGAATGGTCCGCGGAATGGCGTTGCGTCGAGCGTGGCAGCGGCCAGGCTCAAGCCCGGGACTCTCGCTCTGCCCTGCTCGATGGCATACGCGCTGGCGTCGATTCCGTACCGCTGCCACTCGCCCGGCAGCGACTCCAGAAAGCTCCCGAATGCGCATCCCACATCCAGCACCGAGACCGGGCCGGGCGATCCCAGGTGCGCGGCCAGCAGCCGATGGTAGAAGCGAAGCTTGCGCGGTGGGTTCTGGCGGCTATAGTCCCTGTATGCCGCCCGATAGTAGCGCTCATCGAATACCGGCGGCGGCCGACTCACCTGCCCATCCTCCGCCGCGCCAGCAGGCGCAGCGTCTGGACCGCCGTGCGGCCGAGCCGCATCTTGCTGGCGCCTTGCTTGAAATCGTAGCGGAGGATCAGCGGCGCCTCGCCGAAAATCAGCGGCATGCTGCGCAGCTTCAACAGAACGTCCACCATGCATTGGAAGCCGTCCTGGTCCACGAAGGTCTCTCCGTAGCGCGCCATGGCGGCTTTCAAGGCGCCTCCCACATAAGCGCGATAACCGCACGTATAATCGCGAACGCCCTTGATCGGGAAGGTTACGCGCATCAGGAACGATCCCAGCCAACTGATCGCCCGCCGGTAGTACGTCACGCCGCGCACCACCGAGCCGGCCTGATACCGCGATGCGATCACCACGTCGTGTCCTTCGCGGACCATGCGCACCATGCGCAGGATCAGCCCCGGCGTGTGCGAAGCGTCCGCATCCATCGTCACGATGATGTCTTTGTCGCCGGCAATCCCGCCGGCGTAGTACAACCCGTCGCGCAGCGTCGCACCCAATCCCAGGTTCACCCGGTGGCGCAGGATGTGAAGCGGGTGCCGGCCGGCGTATTCCTGCAGGATGGCCGCACTTCGATCGGTACTGCCATCATCCACCACTACCACTTCATAGGAGAGAAAGCTGTCCGTGAGATGCTCGCGGAGTTTGTCCAACAACGGACCGATGTTGAGATCTTCGTTGAAAACGGGCAGCACCACGATGACTTTGAAGGAGGACCGGTACATCGCGTGCTCTGGTTCAGATTGCGTGACTTCCGATTCCTCCCGGCTGCCAAAAGTATAACACCCGGAACCCTTTAAACTCGCCCCGTGACCACGCAACTGCTCCGCACCAGTCAGCGATCCACGTGCGCCAGAAGGTCTGAAGGCAGGAGAATGACAGGCCGGGAGGCGCGCTCTCAGGCGTTTCCCTGAAGGATGTCCCGATGGCCGACTTTTACCCTAAAGCCTGCCTCAGTAAGAACTTTTTGGATCTCCTCAGCCATCATCACCGAGCGGTGCTGGCCGCCGGTGCATCCAAACGCTATGGTCAGATAACTCTTTCCCTCGTGGATGTAGTGCGGCAATAAGTAGATCAGCAAGTCGGATATTTTTTGAATAAACTCGACAGTCTGTGGGAAAGAGCGGATATAACGCGCTACCGCCGGGTCACGCCCGGTCAGTTTCTTCAGGCGCGGAATGTAATTCGGATTGGGTAAGAATCGGACATCGAAGACCAGGTCGCTCTCCGAGGGAATTCCGTTGCGGTATCCGAAGCTCGTGATATAGACCCGCAACTTGGATTCGCCGCTCTTACCGCCGAAGCGTTCCCGGATGAATTCCCGCAGCTCATGCACGCTGAACTTCGATGTGTTGATGATCAGGTCCGCCATGGAGCGGATGGGCGCCAGTTGGCGGCGCTCGCGGCGGATGCTGGCGGTGATCGGGCGGTCGCCGCCCAGCGGATGCGGCCGGCGTGTCTCGCTGAACCTCCGTACGATGGCGGCATCGTCGGCTTCGAGAAAAATCAGGCTGGTTTTGACGCTCGCCGGGATGGCCGCATACACCTGCGGAAACTGCTTCAGCCCCTTGCCTTCGCGCACGTCCACCACCAGCGCCGCCGCCGCAATCCCGGCATTATCGCGCGCCAGTTCGGCGAACTTGGGAATCAACTCCACCGGCAGGTTGTCCACCGAGTAGAAACCCAGGTCTTCGAGGGCTTTCAGCACCGAGCCTTTGCCCGATCCGCTCAGCCCCGTGATGACAACGACTTCCCGTGCCTTCCGCGGCGCACTGGGCTTCCGTTTCATCCTTTGGGCGCTATGCCTCCACCAGGTCGAAATGGCCGTCCCGTCGCCGCACCAACATCACCACGCGGTCCGTCTGTGCATCCCGATAGACCAGGTAGTCGCGCTTATCGTCCATTTGCAGCACGGCTTCGTCCAGGGTCATGGGCTTGCGCTTCTTGTGGTCCTGCACGTGGTAGATCAGGCGCTCCGGCACCGCCTCCGGCTCGGGCTCCGGCACTTTGGCTGCCCGCCGCGCCGGCGGCGCTTCCGCACCGGCTTTGCGGGGGACGCGGCGGTTGTCCCGCCACTTGGTCCGCGTCTTCACCGCCTGCTTTTCGAGCTTCTCCGCCGCGGCATGAATTGCCTCGAACAGATTCGCGCTCGAGGCCAGCCCCACTAACTGATGATTGAAATAGCGCACCGTGGCTTCGGCATGATGCAGGTGCCGTTCGAGCGACAGAACCACGTGTGCTTCGCATTCGCGCTTGCCGTCCAAGAGCTTGCCGATCTTGGCAAATCGTGCTTCCAGCTTCTTCAGTTCGGCCGGCGCCAGTTCCACCTGCCTGCCCGTGTATGTGATTTTCATAGATCCGCTCTATCCCGGATTTGCCATTACTCGCGTACCCGCCGCTGGTGGGTCGACGGGATCTTCATATCCTCCCGGTACTTCGCCACCGTGCGCCGCGTCACGTTGATACCCTGGCCCTGCAGCATGGTGGTGATCTGCTCGTCGGTCAGGGGTTTGCCGCGGTCTTCGTCGTCGATCATCTTCTTTACCATGCGCTTCAGCAGCAGCAACGGCGTGGAACCGCCCGAGGGCCCTTGCACCGCTTCGGAGAAGAAGTACCGCAACTCGAAGACCCCTTGCGGGGTGTGCACGTACTTGCTGGCCACCGCCCGGCTGACCGTGGAGGGATGCACGCCTACTTCCTCGGCCACTTCTTTGATCATCATCGGCTTCAGGTGGTCCAGGCCGTGGCTCAGAAACTCGGTCTGCCGCCGCACAATCGCCTGGCACACCTTGAGGATGGTCTGCTTGCGCTGCTCGATGTTCTTCATCAACTGGATCGCCGAGGTGTATCGCTCGCGCACGTAATCGCGCACTTCCTTGGTGGCGCCGTTTTCGCGATCCAGCATTTTCCGGTACTGGGCGTTCAAGCGCAGTTGCGGAACATCTTCGTCGTTCATCTGGATGATGTAGTCGTCGCCGTCCTTGATGAATGAGACGTCCGGCTCCACCAGGCGCGCTCCCGCTCCCGAATAGCGCAGCCCCGGCCGCGGATTCAGGTGCTGAATCATCTTGACGGCAATATCCACGTGTTCCATGGGCCGCGCCAGCAGCCGCGCGAGCTCCTTAAACTGGCGCGTCTCCACCAGCCGCAGATGGTCGGTCACAATCCGCCACGCCAATCCGCCCTTGCCATTGACGCTCTCGATCTCCAGCAGCAGGCACTCCCTGACGTTCCTCGCCCCCACTCCCGCCGGATCGAGCGACTGCACCACCCGCAAGGCCTCCTGCACTTCCTCCGCGGTGTGCTCGCCGGCCGCCGCGATTTCCTCGAGCGACGCCGTCAGGTAGCCGTCTTCATCCAGGTTCCCGATGATCGATTCCGCCGCGTCGCGCACGGCGTCGGAAATCACGCACACGCTCAACTGCGAGCGCAGGTGGTCGCCCAGCGTCATGGGGGCCGAAAGAAACGTCTCGAACGACGGCTTCTCCACCGATTCCGCCGCCGGGCTCTTGTAGCCCGGGTCCAGGTAGTCGTCGAAGAACGAGCCAAAATCGATTTCGTCGAACGGATCGGTGGCGGCCGGCGGCTCCAGCAAGGCATCGGACGTCGGCGGCGCGTCGGCTTCGGGCGCCGCCGCGGCCCGCTCTTCCGCGTCCGGCATCAGGTTGCCATTGATCGCCAGGTCGCCGGCTGTGCCGTCCGGCGTATTGGCCTCGCTCAGCACCGCCATTTCCAGGATCTGCCGGTCCGCCGGGTCCGTGATGTGCTCTTGCTCGGCCTCCAGCAGGGGCGTCAATTCCTCCGGCGTGATCTCTTCTCCGGGTTCTTCCGTGGCCTCTTCCAAAACCGGATTTTTGACGATCTCCTGGGTGATCATCTCCTTCAATTCCAGCCGGTTGAGCTGGAGAACGGTGACCATCTGCACCAGGCCCGGAGTCAGAATCTGCTTCTGCGAGACCTTCAATTGGAGCCGTGGAGAGAGCAAACTCATCTGAACCTTATGATATCACCGGGCTAACGCATGCCAGACGGCTAAGCTAAGCAAGGGCTTCGCCCTTGAAATCCCTGCGGGATTTGGTAGTCAGGAGTCAGAAGTCAGGAGTCAGAAGTCAGAAGTCAGAATCCAACCCGCTTTTCTCAGTGCGCTAGAAGTGGATCGCGCGGACCAGCAGGCCGGCCAGGCTGCCGCCGAGCAATGGCCCGACGATCGGAATCGCGGCATATCCCCAGTCCGATCCTTCCTTGTTCGCAATCGGCAAAATCGCGTGAGCGAGGCGCGGCCCAAGGTCGCGCGCCGGATTGATGGCGTACCCCGTGGTTCCGCCCAGACTCAGGCCGATGCCCCAAACCAGGCTCCCCACCAGGTAGGGTCCCAGCCCCGCCGCCGGTCCGCCCGCCGCTACCGTTTTGGAGAAGATCGCGCCCGCCACTAACACCAGAACGAACGTGCCGATGATCTCGCTCAACAGGTTCGCCATGGGGCTCCAGATCGCCGGAGCCGTGCAGAAACAGGCGCGCTTCAAGTCGGCTTCGGGCGTCACCCGCCAGTGGGGCAGGAAGTGCAGCCACACCAGGCATGCGCCCACCATGGCTCCCGCCATCTGCGCCGGAATGTACCAGGCTACTTTGCTGAAATCGCCTGAAGTTACGGCCGCCCCCAGGGTCACCGCAGGGTTCAGGTGGCCCTCACCCCCGCAGGCGATCGCGGTGAACACACCGGCCATCACCCCCAGCGCCCAACCTGTGGCAATCACCATCCATCCGGCGCCTTCGGCCTTGGATTTCTTGAGCAGCACGTTGGCCACCACGCCGTTTCCCAGGAGGATCAGCACCATGGTCCCCAGGAACTCTCCAAAAACCGCGTTATGCATCTACTCCTCCAGCCAGTCGAACGACCGCGTGACTGCCTTCTTCCAGAAGCCGTACATCCGTTCCCGCCGCTCCGCATCCATTTGCGGTTTCCAAGTGCGGTCCACCGACCATTGTGCGCGCAGGTCCTCCACGCTCGCATAGAAACCGGTGGCCAGGCCGGCCGCGTACGCCGCTCCCAAAGCCGTGGTCTCCTTTACCGCCGGACGCACCACGGTGCGGTTCAGAATATCCGCCTGGAACTGCATCAGGAGCTCGTTCCCCACCATGCCGCCATCGGTCCGCAGCACGGCCAAGGGAACGCCCGAGTCCTTCTCCATGGCCTCCACCACTTCGCGCGTCTGAAATGCCGTAGCCTCCAGCACCGCGCGCGCCAGGTGACTCTTGTTGGAATAGCGCGTCAGCCCCGCAATCACGCCGCGGGCGTTGTGCTTCCAGTAGGGCGCGTAGAGTCCCGAAAAGGCCGGAACGAAATAAACTCCGCCGTTGTCATCGACCAGGCGGGCCAGCGATTCAATCTCCGGGCTGGTGGTGATGAGCCCGAAATTATCGCGAATCCACTGCACCAGCGCGCCGGTAATCGCCACGCTTCCCTCCAGCGCGTAGTTCGCCGGTTGTCCTTTGAGCTGGAACGCCACCGTGGTCAGCAGCCCGTAACGGGACTGCACGATCTCGCGCCCCGTGTTCATCAACAGGAAGCAGCCCGTGCCGTAGGTGTTCTTCGCCTCGCCCGCCTGGAAGCAGGTCTGACCCACCAGGGCCGCCTGCTGGTCCCCCAGAATTCCGGCTACCGCAACGCCCTTCACCGCCTCCAGTGTCGCGGTTCCGTAAACTTCGCTGCTGGAGCGGATTTCGGGCAGGATCTGCCGCGGTATGGCGAACGCGCTCAGCAGCTCGGGGTCCCAGTCGAGAGTCTGCAAGTTCATCAACTGGGTGCGGCTGGCGTTGGTGCAGTCGGTGATGTGCAGGCCCGTCAGGTGCCACAACAGAAAGGTATCGATATTGCCGAACAGAATCTCGCCCGCTTCGGCCTGCCGGCGCGCGCCGGGAACATGCTCGAGCAGCCAGCGGATCTTCAGCCCGCTGAAATAGGTGGCCAGCGGCAACCCGGTCTTGGCGCGGAAGCGGTCCGGGCCGCCCTCGCGCGAGAATTCGGGAATGTAGTCGGCCACCCGCGTATCCTGCCACACCAGTGCGTTGGCGAGGGGCTTGCCGGTCTGGCGATTCCACAGGACCGTGGTTTCGCGCTGGTTGGTGATGCCCAGCGCCGCCAGGTCGCCCGGCTTCAGGCCGCGCTGATCCATCGCCTCGGCGATGACCTCGCGCGTCCGGAACCAGATCTCCTCCGGATCGTGCTCCACCCATCCGGGCCGCGGATAGATCTGCTGGTGCTCCTTCTGCGCGCTGGCCACGATTCGCCCGGCCCGGTCAAAAACCAGAAACCGCGTGCTGGTGGTGCCTTGATCGATCGCTCCAATGAAGTCTGCCATGTCTCCCTCGCTTTGGGACACTCCAGCTTAGCTCCAAAGGGGCCGGGAAAAGTCGCCTTGTTTCACAAAGCCGAGATCCTTGGCTTGGCCAAAAACTCGGCTGCCAAGCTGGAGGTGCAGACGAGCAACGAACAAGAACTCCTATTCGATTGGAAATGTCTGCTCTTGGATGAGCGCTTCCCGCATGGCCAGAAAATCCGAATCATTGATAGCGAGCAGATGAATCGTTACGCGGCCAACCTCTGTCCGGCCGCCCAGCGCCGCTCCTGTCCACTCGAAGTGTTCGCTCCACAGGTCCACGCGTGGATGGAACAATCGAATGATCTCCCCCGTGTCTGGATCTGTTCCCGCGATGTTCGGACCTTTGTGCCGATTGCAGTGAAGACACGCGAGGGCGAGATTCTCAAGAACGGTCTGGCCTCCATGCTGACGGGCAATGATGTGATCCACGTGAAAGGGCAAAGGATAGACGTAAACGGAAAGGTGACAATATTCACATCGGTCTTGAGCACGTTGTCGGACTTCCCGAACAAGATCCCGGTTCACGAGTGATGGCGGTCCTGTGGCTTCGTTTTGAGAGCAAGCCGGGCCCTGGATTGCATGACAGCCAGCAGGTTTCCAACATGCAGGTAGCCGTCGAACTCTATCTGTTCTTCAGCCGTCAAAGTTCCAGCCTCCGACCGCTCTGCCAATTGCAGCATTCGTTGCCGGTCGCTTCCCCCAAAATCGATCGCCAGCAGGAATTCGGCGGCATCGGGAGACAGTTCGTCCTTTTGCGCCTGCATCAGCCGGGCCCAAATAGCCGCCTCGGAGTTTGGACTGAGAAGTTGCGAACCCATACCAGATCTTTCAATTGTACCGCCGACTGCCCGCATTCGAAATGATAGTTTTGTACGCTAGGCGCTCTTGCGGCCGGGCGGTTCGGCAAAAACAGGGTTCCAGATCCTATGGACCCCTTCGGCGCCTCGCCTCCTGAACTCGGTAAGCCAGAAGACTCAAAAGTGACACGTACTCGATAGCTCGCTGTTCAGTGCCCTCGGGAAATGAATGGCCGCCTGGATTCCGGATACCGAGGACGGCGCCCTCAAACAAGTGCATCATCCCTTCCTGTTCATCCAGGTCGGTCGAGTCGCGCAAGTCGTTGAAGGCCAAAATCGGATCATTCTTCGAGAATACCGCTCTGACGAGCGGCGCTCCGTCGAGATCGTGACGCCCCGAGCGCTCCTTGACGTAGTTCACGAGCGCCTTGGCCGCGGCGAACACCGCTTCCCAATGGTAGCCATCAAGAAAGAGATCACGCGAGACGTCCCGGATTCTGGCGTGCAGGTTTAGACGATCATAGTAGCTGGACGGCGGCGGGGTAATTCCCGCTGTGAGGTCATTTCGCTTCTCTCGCAACCGCCCTATGAGCCCATTAAGAATTCCGATCACCTGGGTGCGCCCACGTGTCTTCGCTTCAATGACTTCGATGGGTTGCATGTCCGTGAACATGGGACCGGCCCACATTTCGATGTACTTGTGCTCCTCGAACTCGGGCGAGTTGGTCCCAAACACTTCGCGTATGGCTTCCCTTATGTTGCTGATGGCTACTCGCACTTGGCCAGTGTCCTGTGCGACTGCAGTGTCGATATCAAGACCTTCGACCTCCCGAATTCGGCGTTCGAGCTTCGCGATCGCAACGTCGATCTCGTCAGGGGATCTAAACTCTCGCGGCTCTACCGGCAACGGGTCTGCACGTTTTTTTGTCATAGCCGCACCAATCGCGCTAGACGCTTCGCGTTCCCGACGGTCATGCACATTTCATGCACAAAGGTAGTACGTCCGGGCGTCTCGCCAAAGCATGGCTTGTTCCCATAAGTCGCTGAATCTCTGGCGGAGGAAGAGGGATTCGAACCCCCGAGTGAGTCACCCCACTAACGGTTTTCAAGACCGCCGCCTTCAACCGCTCGGCCATTCCTCCACTACCTATTATATGCGGCGGCTCGCCGAACAATCGGTCATGCGAAACCTCACCGCACGAATATCATTGTGGGCCGCCCCTTGTACGTCGTCGATTGCCACTCGCGGTAACCGCACTTCTCGGCGACCCGAATCGACGGGAGGTTCTCAGGGAAGATAATGCAAGCCGTCCGGGCTGGTCCGAAGTGTGCATCACCCCACGCAATGGCGGCGCGAAGGGCCTCCGTTGCATAGCCCTTACCGTGGAATTGCGGGGCCAACACCCAACCGCTTTCCGGCTTGTCGTGGATCGACGGCACCAGGTCCCGCTTGTAATCGGCGAATCCAATCTCTCCCACAAAGTGGCCCGTCGCCTTTTCCTCAACTACCCAATAGCCGAAGCCGAGCAGGGCCCAATGGCCCACGTAACGCAGGAACTTGGTCCAGGCCTCTTCTTCGGTAAGGGGCTGGCCGCCGATGTGCCGTGTGACGTTGGGGTCCGCCCACATGGCGGCGCTGGCGCTGAAGTCGTCCAGGCGATGGCCCCGGAGTTTGAGCCGCTCAGTTTCCAGAACCGGCACTTGTACAGCGTTATGAAGAGGAATGGGCATAGGGACATTTTACTGTCACCAGGCCCGTGCACCTCTTGGCTGAGGCTGGACCGGCGCCACCGCAGCCGGCTCAACGGGCGCGTTGGAACCCCGAACTCTTGCGGCACGCCGGGTCAACCCCCCTTGCACCTGGGGACGGTTTTCGCCATAATACGGCCAGATCCACCCGAGATTTGGTATGGTTTTTCACCGACAGGAGATCTGCCGTGCGCAGCAGTTTGGTAGCCGCCCTGGTTTCGTGTGTTGATAGACCCCTGAAGACCCGCGCCCGCCGTTTCCTGCTCGGCTTGTCGGCGGACGAACTGCAATTCATCGCCGGGTTTTTGGGGTGCTGCATCCTGGAATCGCCCGAAGACGCCGGCAGCTCCCGCGCCCAACTGGCCAGGCGCATTGCGCAACACCAACAGACCCGTGCGCAACCCTGCTCCCGGGATCAGGAGCACAAGATGATCCTGCTGCTCGAATACCTGGGCCGCAGTTCCGCCGCGGCGGCTACTGCACAATCCCGCCGCCGGCCTGCGGTTCCAGCTTGATTTCCCCGAAGGCCGTCTCATACTGCGTGACGTTGTCGCGCAGCACGTTGAACAAGGCTTTCGCCTGTTGCGGGCTGAGATAAATCCCCTGGAAGTTCTGGATGGCGACGTTTTCGGGGGTCGACTGGCTCACCCGGCCGAAGGACAAAAAGAAATCCCACAGGCTGACCCGCACTTGCACGCTGTTGGCGTAGCTTTCACGGTACTCCGGTCCCTGTATGAG
>JBEKQS010000084.1:0-19357 GCA_049519475.1 Bryobacteraceae bacterium
ACCGGTTCGAGCGATGCAATCTCCACTCCCAGCGGCGACGTCTTCAAATCGGCGAATTTGCGCGCCGTCACCATCACGCGTCCCTCCAGAGATCCCACCGCCCCGTTATACGCTTCCACCGCGTTTCTCAGACTCTTCCCTACTTTGTTGAAATGCTCGCCCATGTCGGACAGCCGCTTGAACAGATCCTTCCCCAGCGCGCTGATCTCCGCGGCGTTCTCGGCCAGGTTCTCCTGCCGCCAGCCGTAGGCCACCGCGCGCAACAGTGCGATCAGCGTGGTGGGCGTCGCCAGTATGACGTTCTGCCCCACGCCGAATTCGATCAGCGACGGATCGCTCTCCAAGGCGGCGCTGAAAAAGCACTCGCCCGGCAGGAACAGCACGGCGAATTCCGGCGCGTGGTCGAATTGTTCCCAGTACGACTTGCGGCCCAGCGCCGTCAGATGTGCGCGCACTTGCCGCGCATGATCCGCCAGCCGCGCCTTGCGCGCGGCTTCGTCGGTCGAGTCGATCGCGGCCAGATAGCCGTCGAGCGGCGTCTTGGCATCCACCACAATCGTCTTGCCCGCCGGCAGCTTCACCAGCAGGTCGGGCCGCAGACGGCCGTCTTCTCCCATCACGGTGGTTTGCGTGACGAAGTCGCAGTGGTCCAGCATGCCCGCCATCTCCACCACGCGCTTCAACTGGATCTCGCCCCATCGCCCGCGCGCGCTCGGTGTCCGCAGCGCCGTCACCAGCTTGCCGGTCTCCGTGCGAAGCTGCTGCTGCGTTTCGACGAGGCCGCGCACCTGCTCGTGCAGCGCCGCGTACGCGCCGGCGCGGCTCATTTCCAGCTCCTGTATTTTGGAATCCACTTTATCCAGCGAGGCCTGCACCGGCATCACCATCTGGGCGATGGCCTGCTGGCGCAACTCGAGGTCCCCGCGCGCGGCGTCCTGGGTCTGCGCCATAGCCGACCGTGCCACATCCAGCAGCGCCGCTTCGGTCTCCCGCCTGCGCGCGCGCAGCACGGCCCACGCCAGCGCGAATCCGGCGATAAAACAGAGTACCGGCAAAATGTCTTGCATGGCTCTCATTATCGCGCCCGGCGAGGCAGGCGGTTTCCGGCTGGGGCCGGCGGGCCGCTCCCGCGTTTCCCGCCGAGGTTCGTCGCGAAGCGCCCGCACGCTTCAGGCGGGCCGCACCTTCCGGGTGGGCGGCGTCCTACGCCGCTTCAACCGTCTCTCTACCGCCCTCGCTCACGGGCAGGCGAATGATGAAGGTGGTCCCCACGCCCAGTTCGGTTTCGAAACGGACGGTTCCGCGATGTTTCTTGACGATTACCGCGTGCGCAATGGCGAGGCCCTGTCCGGTCCCCTTGCCCAGGGGCTTGGTAGTGAAGAATGGGTTGAACACGTTGGACCGCACAGCATCCGGAATGCCGGTGCCGGTGTCGCTGACGCGGACCTCCGCCCAATCGCCCTCTCTTCGAGTGCTGACCGTGATCAGACCTTTGCTTCCGGGACTGCATGACGGCTTGTCCGCGATGGCGTGAGCCGCGTTGACGATCAGGTTTAGAATCACCTGGTTGAGCTCGCCCGGCACGCAACAGACCGCGGGCAGGTCGCGATCGAGCTCCGTTTTTAGCTCGGCCACGTATTTCCATTCGTTGCGGGAGACCAAGGCCGTGCTCTCCACGGCGCGGTTGAGGTCCACTGGAATCTTCTCGCCGGAACCGGGATGAGAAAACTCCCGGATGGCCTTCACAATCGCCGCAACGCGCCCGATGCCTTCCATCGATTGTTTCATCGATTTGGGAATCTCCGAACGAAGGTAGTCTACCTCCGCCGACTCCTCCCGACGCTCCACGGCGGCCAGCAGATCTCCCGCCACCGTGCCGAGGCGGGCCGCCTCCCGTAGTTCCCGGTAAGACTGCAGCAACGCGTCCAGTTCCGCGAAGGAATCGCTGAGGAACTGGACGTTGTCGCCGATAAACTGGATAGGCGTGTTGATCTCGTGCGCGACACCGGCCGCCAATTGCCCGATCGATTCCAGCTTCTGGGCCTGCACAAGCTGCCGTTCGAGTTGCTTTCGCTGGGTGATGTCGTTCATGATGCCCGCCGCGCTGACAGTCGCGCCCGAGGAGTCGCGCACCGGAGAAACCGTCATCATCACCTCGATGCGCTCACCGCTCTTTGCCATGCGGACGGTCTCCTTGTTGCGAATGGCTTCTCCGGTGGTGATGGCGCGCAGCGACGCGTCCTGATCTCCGGCGCATTCCGGAGGCAGGATGATTGAGAAGTGTCTCCCGATGATCTCCTTTGCGGTGTAGCCGAAAATCCGCTCGGCCGCGCCGTTCCAGGTCTCAAAGATGCCTTCGGGGTTCACACTCATGATGGCGGCCTCGGAACATTCAACGATGGCGGCGAGGTGGGCAACCGCGGCTCCGTGGCGTTGCTTCCCGGTAACATCGCTGCTGACACCGATCCATACTTCCGAACCGGCCTCGGCGTCCCGCAGGAGCGTAGCGCGCGAGGACCAGTAACGGATCTTTCCACCGCGGAGGATGCGGTACTCCTCGGCCAGCGGCTCGCCGGTGGCCCGGTGGCGCTGCATACCGCCTATCACCCTCTCGCGATCGTCCGGATGCAACATGCGACACAATCCGTCGAGTGTGCCTGGAACAGCGCCAAGGTCGATCCGCCGGTTACCGGCTCCAAAATAGCGGATCAGATCGGTGGCCGGGTCCCACTCCCAGACCAGGTCGCTGGCATTCGCCGCGGCGATGCGGAAGCGCTCGCGCGAAACGTCGGTCTCCCTTTCAGCCTGCCTTCGCGCGATCCCCAGCGAGATTTCGCTGGCCAGCGACGCCAGGGCTTTGAAGGCATGTTCGGAGAATCGTCTTTGCGAAAACACCGCGACGACGCCAACGGCCCGCCCTTCCATCGTCAGCGGATAGCCGGCAAAGCCGGCCACTCCCACGCTCCTGGCCCATTCCTGATCCACCAGCGGATCGCCTATCACTTCATTGGTCAAGGTGGGCTCTCCCCGCTCGGCGATCATGCCGATTTTTTTTGTGCCCACCGGGATCGAGCCGTGAGACCCATCCAGATGCGTGTACAGGCCGGCGCTGGCTTGAAGCCGGAGCACCTTCTCGCCCGGCCGGATGGTCCAGATCCGGGCAAATGCGGCATCCAGTTGCCGGACGACGATTTCCGCACACCGTTGCAAGGTCGCGTGCAGGTCGTCTCCCCGGCCCAGAACCGCGCCCACTTCGGCCGCCATGGTCGCCAGCCTGCTCCGCTCCGTCAGCTCGGCCGTGCGTGCGGCCACGCGCTCCTCGAGTTCGTCGTTCGAAACACGCAGGGCGTCCTCGGCGCGCTGGCGTTCCGCCATCTCGTGGGCCAGCGCCTGGTTCGCTTTCTGCAGACCCTCCACGGTACCCGCTTCGCTCTTGAACACCACATATATGTTCTGGAACAGGCCAAACAAAACGAAAACGTATCCAAGGATTTTCAATAAATGCGCAAAGATATAGGAGGCGTCGTACAGCTTCGCCGAAAAGGGCATGTAGACGCTATACGCCATGACCGCCGTGATCAGGAACAGGATCCGCCAGTGCTCGAATCCGTCGGTCTTCCAGGCGCCTCCGCCGAGGAATGCCAGCAGCGCGGCGGTAAAGAGTGCGCCCGCGATCAGTTGCGCGGGGCGATGGACCAGAGCCGCGGGATAATATACCGGGGGAAGCGGCGCCAATGCGAAAAACAGGAAACTCGACACCGTAAACAGGCCCACCCGGATGTAAACGCGCGTCTCCGCAATGACGGGCGCCGAAATCCGGCTCTTCTCCCGTTCCCCGGCGAGCCAACAGGCGCACATCGCCAGAGCGAGAAACAGGCTGGACACTACCCCGCTCCATGACGTGAGTGCGGCCAGCGACGGGCGGGTGCAGCCATCGCAGAGCGTCGAGGTAACCACGGCATGGTAGCCATCGAGCAGGGCCGCACCCACCAGACCGCTGCCCAGAATCGGGTAAACAGCAGACTTGCCGGTGTGGGACCGGATCAATGCGATGGCTCCGCCTACCAGGGCCAGCAGGGCGGCAATGGCTTCGAGCACAGTATGCAGCTCGGGGCTGGCGTGCCAGTCAACCCGGTGGAGCGGCAGCGCGCCCGCCAGCAGCACCACGAACAGCGCGCCATAAGTCGCCATGCGGCGGCCGGCCAGGCTGGAGCCTATGTGATACATCCAGTAACTTATCGGCGAAATCTCATGCCAGCATGAGATCCAGCCGATAAGGACAATATGCAGTTGTCGCATGGGCGCTCTGCCGGGAACCATGAAGCACATTCTCTTTGTGGACGATGAGCCGAGCGTGCTCGAAGGCTTGCGGCGTGTGCTCCGGCCGCACCGGGCGCGTTGGGACACGAGGTTCGCCTGCGGAGGAGAGAACGCCCTGCGGATGATGCAGGACTCGCCTTTCGACGTGGTAGTGACCGACATGCGCATGCCGGGCATGGACGGCGCCCAGCTTCTGGAACGTGTACGCGACCGGTTTCCGGGCGTAGTGCGCCTCGTGCTGTCCGGCTATTGCGAGATGGAGTCGATGATCCGGGTCGCGCCGGTTGTCCACCAGTTCCTGCAAAAGCCGTGCGACCCGGGGACCTTGCTGCAAGCCCTCGAGCGCGCCTGCGGCCTGACGAACGCCCTCCAGGACGAGACTATCCGCAGAATCGTCGGCGCGGTCGGTCAATTGCCCTGCCTGCCGGGCACCTCGGTGGCGCTGATGCGGGCACTCGACAACCCCGACGTGGCGTTGACCCAGGTTGGGCAGATCGTCGAACACGATGTCGCCATCTGCGCCAAGGTCATGCAACTGGTCAATTCCGCCTTTTTTGGAAGACCGCAAGTGGTCACAAGCATCCAGCACGCCGTCAGTTTTCTGGGAGTCGAGGTCCTGAAACAACTGGTCGTCGCGGCCGAGATTTTCCGTGCCTTCCAGCCGAACCGAAGCATCCACGGGTTCTCGCTGGCCCGCATCCAAAGCCATTCCCACATGGTAGCGACCATCGCGGCCCAGCTTCCGCTGCCCAAAACCCTGGTCCCGACGGTGACCGTGGCCGGTCTTCTGCACGATGCGGGCAAACTCGTGCTGGCGTCACACCTGCCCGAACAGTTTGAGCGGATCTCGCGCCTCGCAACCGCCGAGCGCGTGACTTTCCAAGTGGCCGAGGCGCAACTTCTGGACACCTCGCACGCCGAGATTGGCGCCTATCTGCTCAGTCTGTGGGGGCTGCCCGCCCTGATCGTATCCGCGGTGGCACGGCACCACCGGCCCGCGATAGAGGAAGGCGACGATCCCCGCTTCGGTGCACCGGCCGCCGTGTATTTTGCCGATATGTTGGCGTCTGAGCGCATTCCGGCTGTCGACTGCGAATCGTGCGACAACATGCCCGGCATCGATCGCGAATACGCGCAGGCCCTGGGAGTGGAAAACGAAATCGCGGCCTGGCGCGGGATCGCGGAAAAGGCTGGGGCGCCATGACCGCTCCCGCTGAGACCTCAAACCCGCGCGTCCTATTGGTGGATGACGATCCCGACCTGCTCGCGGCCGTGGTTCGGAATCTCCACAAATGGCCCTACCGGATCTCGACCGCAGTCCGCGGGCCGGAGGCTCTCGACTTGCTTCGGCATAGCGAACCCTTCGCGGTGATCGTTTCCGATCTGCGAATGCCCGAGATGGATGGCGTTACGGTGCTCGGCCAAGCCCGCGAGATCGCCCCGGACACCGTGCGCGTCCTGTTCACGGGCACACCCGACCTCGACCATGCCATCGCCGCAATCAACAAGGGATCGATCTTCCGGTTTATCACCAAACCCTGTCCCGCGGCGCTGATGGCGCTCACCTTGAACGCCGCCATCGAGCAGCACCGGCTGATCACTGCCGAGCGGGTGCTTCTCGAACAGACGCTACGCGGAAGCATCAAGGCGCTGCTCGATATCCTGGCTGTGACCAACCCCATGGCTTTCGGCCGCGCGAGTCTGATCCGCGAGTCGGTGGGTATGCTGGCCGTGAAACTTGGCGTCAGGGATAGGTGGCAGGTGGAGGTCGCCGCCATGCTGTCGCAGATCGGCAGCGTGATTTTGCCGGCAGCCACCTTGGAGCGAGTCTACCAGGGGGAAACTCTCAGCGACCCCGAGCAAGCCATGCTGAAGCGCATGCCGGCAGTCGTGGCCCAGGTGCTCGGCAACATTCCCCGGCTGGAACCGGTACTCGAGATTCTCCGCTATCAGGACAAGGGCTTTGACGGATCCGGTCTTCCTGCCGGCGGCCTCATGGGCGAAGCCATTCCCTGGGGCGCCCGGGCGCTGAAGGTGGTGATCGACATCGACGTGCTCGAAAGGCTCGGCCTTCCCGCGACTTTGGCCTTTGATACCCTGCGCGGCCGCAATGGCAGGTACGATCCGGAAATTCTGAAAACGCTGGCGCGGATCCGCAACAGCGCCCCACAATCCCGGGTTAACGAGTTACCGTTGCCCCAGTTGCGGATCGGCATGATCCTGACCCAGGATGTCCGGGCGGAGACCGGCGTTCTGGTGCTGGCCCGAGGCCAGGAATTGACTCCCGGCCTGCTCGAAAGGCTGCGCAATTTCCTCCCGCCCGACGCCGTGATCCGGGTCATCACCTCCGAAGTGACGCCGTGAACACGTTATCTGCCGGCTCCTCCTGCATCACGGCCGGCTCGGCAGTCGCGCTCCGATCGGAGCCGCGACCGTCAGGGAGCGGTTGCGCATAGCACCAAATCCAGGCGGAGCCCTACAGCAGCACCGTATCGATCCGCTCGTCGGAATCCCGGCGCGCCGCCGCCGGCGGCCCGTCGCCGCCTCGCAGGAAGCGGATCAGCTCCTCTTCCGAGCCGTCGAAGTAGCCCTCCAGCAGTTCCCGCACCGCCGCCCGCCGCATCGTATCCCGCGAGGCCTGCGGCGCGTAAACAAAAGCGCGGCCCACTTTGCGGCGCGCCAGCATCCCTTTGCGCACCAGCCGGTCGAGCACCGTCATGATGGTGGTGTAAGCCAGCGGGCGCGTTTGCGCCACCACCTGCTGTACCGCCTTCACGTTGCCTTCTTCGAGCGACCACAAAGCCCGCAGGCACATCAGTTCGAGCGGCGGCGGGACCTCGCGGGCGTGGCGCGGCATCAGCTCTCCTGGCCGTTGGAAGCCGGCTGCAAAGCCCGTTTCAATTTGTCCGCAAACGGACTTTCCGGCGTCGTTGCGCGCTCGGTCGGCGGCGGCTGCGGCACGGGCGCCGGCTCGCCCTTCAAGAAACGATCCCTCTTCAACGCCGGCCTCTCCAGCACCGGGCTGAACGTGGTGAAGCAGCCTTCCACCTGACGGTCGTTTTCGATCAACGCCCGCATGCACTCCATCTTGGAATCCAGGTCGTCCAGGTAGTGCAGCAGCAGCGCCTCCGGAAACTGCGGCAGCTTCGGCGAGCCGAACTCCAGGTGCCCGTGATGGCTCAGGATCATGTGCTCCACCAGCGCCCGCAGCTCCGGCGGAAATTCCGGCAGGCCGCGCAGTTTCTCTCCCACCATGCGTTGCGCGATGGTGATGTGGCCCAGCAGTTGGCCTTCGTCCGAGTAGGAAAACCCGCGCTCGTAATTCAACTCGTGGATTTTGCCGATGTCGTGCAGCAGCACGCCCGTAATCAGCAGGTCGCAATCGATATTCGGATAGTGCGCAGCCGTCATCCGCGCCAGCGCGCACACCGAAAGCACGTGCTCGATGAGGCCGCCCAGAAACGCATGGTGGATCTGTTTGGCGGCCGGCGCCCGGCGGTAACGCCGCGCGATGTCCGGGTCGCCGAACATCGCTTCCAGCAGCCCCTTCAGATGCGGATTCGTCACCCCCGCGACAATCCCCGAGAGCTCCGCCCACATCTCATCCGGGTCGCGCCGCGAAGAGGGAAAGTAGTCGCTGAAGTCGATCTCGCTGTCGTCCATCCGGCGCAGCTTGTGGATGGTCATCTGCGGCCGGTTGTGGAAGATCTGGATCATGCCCTTGACCCTCACGAAATCGTCCCGCTCGAAGCTGTCGATCACCTCCGCCACGTTGTCCCACATCTTGGCGTCCAGTTCGCCCGTGCGGTCGCCCAGCATCAGGGAAAGGTACAACTCGCCGGTTTTCTTCTGGCGGATTTCCTTCGAGCGCACAAGAAAGCTGGCGGTGATCGGCTCCTTCGCCGGCTCGAGAAGGTCGTTCACATACGGTGACTTCATTGCTTGATGGGCGCCACGGCCGCCGCCGGGGGCAGCGGCATCTTGCTGGCCTTCGGAGGCGGCGGGTTATTCACAGCCTGCAAATCGTCGGCGGCCTTCCGCTGTTTCGGCACCTTGATGGACGCCGTTGTCCCGGGGATCGGCATGAACAAGACTTTCTTATGGTGGGGTTTGGCGCGCGCAGTCACTTCTTCCTTGGTGGTGACCGGCGGTTTTAACATCGCCACTTCCTGCCAGCGCGTGTCTTTACCCGGCGCCGCGCCGCTGTCCACGTATCCGTCCTTGATTTGCAGGTAGGCTTGCTGCCGCAGTTGCGTCAGAAACTCACGCACCTTCGGCTCCAGGCGCGGCCTCACCAGGATGTCGTGGATGTCCTCCTGCACTTCCTCGAAGGAGGCTTGCCCGGCATCGAAGTGCTCTTCCACTTTCAGAATCAAAAAGCCCGGCGGATTGTTGAGCTTGATCGGGGCGGTAACGAATCCCTTCTTCTCCTTGAAGACGATGGCTTCCAGTTCCGGCCGCAGCGTGCCCCTCGTGCTGGGCGCGCCCAGGTAGCCGCCGTTTTGAGCCGTCCCTAGATCGTCGGAATTGTCCCGAGCCAGATCGCTGAACTTCTCGCCCTTCTTCGCCCGCGCAGAGAGGTCATTGGCCTTGGCTTCGGCCGCCGCCGCCTGATCGGCCGTCTTGGCTTCCGTCGAAATCAGAATCTGACTCAGGAACACCTGCTCCTGGCGCACGAAATCGGCTTTGTGCTCGTCGTAATACTTCTGCAGATCGCCTTCCGGAATCGCAACGCGCGAGGCCACTTCATACCCCACCACGCGCTGCGCCATCAGTTCTTTCTTCTTGCGGTCCTTCAATTCGTCGAAAGTCATGCCCGACTGCTGCCGCAACCACTCGTGAAATTTGTCCGGATCGGTTATCTTGGCCTGCGTCTGCCACTCGTTGAAGAATTTGGTGACGTCCGCGTCGACGTTCAGGTTGGGCATTTCCTTGGCCTTCTGCACCAGCAGGAGCTGGTCGATCTCGTCGCGCAGCGCGTTGGCGGTGTTCTCCTGGATGGCGTCGTTGAGCCTGGTTCCAGTCAAGCCCTGCGCGCGCAGGCTGCCTTGGATCTCCCTGCTCTTTTCCGCCAGCTCCCCGCGGGTCACAATATCGCCATTTACCTTGGCGGCGATCTCTTCCACCACGCGCACCGACTCCGTCTGGGCCGAGGCAGCGCCCACCGCCGCCCCGCAAAGTACTGCAACCTTCCAAAACATAATGAGATCTCCATCTTACCAACTGCCGCATGTCGCCGGGGCCGCCCCGGCCAATCCGTCAAGACCAGCAATACGCTTGCCAGTTCCGCCGGCCCCACGTTCGCCACAGTTTGCCGGCGCCGCCCTGGGCCGGATCGGTCCGCCGGTTCCCATTCGGCACACCCCCTGCCTGGCCGCAATCCGGTTCACGTTAGCCGTGGCATCCCAGGGAAGCTCCCGGCCTTGAGGTGCGACAGCGCGGTGCTCGCGCTCAGTGGAGAGCCTCGCTCCCCTTAGCGACTACCTTTTTCAGCAGCCACGCGCCTGGCAGGCACAGCGCCATGATTAGCGCTATCCAGCGGAATATGTCCACGTAGGCCATCAAGTTGGCCTGCTGAAGCAGCATGCCGTGAACCATCCCGTATGCCTGCATGCGGGCCACTGGTCCTGCCGAGTACCGGCTCAGCCCGGCAGTGAGGGCCGAGAGCTGCTGCCGAAACACCGGATCGTATGGCGTCATATGCGTGACCAGAGTCGCCTGGTGGGTCTGCGTCATGCGCACCAGGAATGTCTCGGAGACCGATATGCCGATACTCCCGCCCAGGTTACGCGCCAAATTGAAGATTCCGGTGGCGTTGCCGATCTTCTCTTTGGGAAGCGTTCCAACCGACATGGCCATGAGAGGGACCATAACAAATGCCAGACCCAGACCTTCCATAATGCCGGGCCACCCGATGCTGGCCATCGAGATGTCGAGGGTAAGGTTCCCAAACAGGAACATTGCTATTGTGATCCAGGCTATGCCCAACGACACCAGCCACCTGCCATCCACGTAGGACATCAGGATACCGACAATCGGCATGGCGATCATCGAGCCGATACCCAGTGGCGCTATCGCAAGACCGGCGCTTTGGGATTTGTAACCGAGCAGCGTCTGAAGGAACAGGGGGAGCATCGTGAGAGCGCTGTACATTGCGGCCATGACGACAGTCGTCGTGGCGGTACCACCCCAGAAATTCCGGTCTCGAAAAACACGTAAGTCAACGATGGGCTCTCGTGTGCGCAATTCCCGCACTAGCAGCGCTGCGAGTGCTACAACCGAGATGATGCTGAACCAGGCGATCCAGGCGCTCGCGAACCAGTCCTGCTGTTGCCCTTTATCCAGGACAATCTGGAGAGTCGCCAGCCAGAGTGTCAGGAGGGCAAATCCCGTCCCGTCAATCGTGCCTGGTCTGGCGTTCCGGATGTAGGGCGGATCTTCGATATATCTTGCGATCAGGTAGATCGCCAGGATTGCGAACGGGATTTTGAAATTGAAAGCCCACCGCCAGGAATAATTGTCGGTCAGCCATCCGCCCAGAATCGGACCGATAATCGGGGCTCCGACGACCCCCAGGCCGAACATCGCCATCGCCATTCCCTGTTTCTCTCGCGGAAAGCTCTCCAGAAGAATGGCCTGGGAGAGCGGCATTAATGCGCCGCCGCCGGCCCCTTGCAGGATGCGAGCCAGTATGAGCACGGGCATGGACCAAGCCATCCCGCACAGGAATGTTGCCAGAGTGAACAATGCGATACAGAACAGCAGAAAGCGCTTGCGGCCGAAGCGTAGCGCAAACCAACCGCTCGAGGGGAGCACCACGGCATTCGCAACCAGATAGCTCGTCAGAACCCACGTAGCCTCGTTGTTGGTGGACGCCATGCTGCCCGCGATATTCGGAAGCGCTACGGCCACGATGGTTGTATCGAGGACCTCCAGGAAAGTCGGCAGCATCACTGCGAATGCAATAGTCCATGGGTTGACGCTGGGAAGCCATTCGGCCCCGCTGTCTTGCGTGGAATGCGTGCTCACCGAACCTTGACCTCGGGCTCCACTGACATGCCCGGCCCAATCCGATATCCGGCCGGTGGGGCTTCATCCAGCACGATTTTGACCGGCACTCGCTGGACCACCTTGACGTAGTTGCCCGTGGCATTCTCGGCCGGCAACAGACTGAAGGCCGCGCCGGTTCCGCTCTGGAAACTCTGCACGTGGCCGCGCAGACGAAGTTGCGGGAACGCGTCCAGCTTCAGCGTCACCGGCTGCCCCGCCCGCATGCGTGTCAATTGAGTCTCTTTGAAGTTGGCGACCACCCAGAGCCGATCCGACACGAGCGCCACCAGCGGTTGGCCGGGTTGCACGAAGTCGCCCGGTTCAACCGACTTGCGCGTGATGTGCCCCGATTCGGATGCGTAGATCCGGGTGTAGGAGAGAGCCAATTCCGCTTGTTGCACAGAGGCGAGCGCCTGCGCGATACCAGCGCGAAGGGCGATCACATCCGCATGCCGCGCCTGAATCTGCTGCGGGGCCGATTTGGCCTCGCTTACCCGGCCTTGCGCCTGCACCACCTGTTTTTCCGCCTGGCGGAGGGCGGCCTGTGTGGACACCTGCGCTGCCCGGGCTTCCGACAGATGCGCCCTGGCGGCTTCGGTGCCCTGGCTGGCTGCCTCCTGTGCCGCCGCGGCGGACCTGGCCAGGGTTTCCGCACGGTCCAACTGCTGCTTTGAGACCTCATCGCTCGCGTACAGTGCCCGGTAGCGGACGGCGTCTTCGGAGGCACGGCCGGCTTCCGCCTGGGCTGCGGATTGCTGCGCTTCGGCTTGTCCCAAAGCCGCCTCGGCTGCGCGAATCGCAGCGGCAGCCTGCGCGGCGCGCGCCTGTAGGATCTGCACCTGGTCCTGAGCCGCGTCAGCCGCGGCGCCGGTCTGGGTCAGGACAGCGTCGGTTACGGTCGAGGTGAGACGCAAATTCGATTGCGCGCCGTCGGCCCGGGCGGAAATGTCGGCTAAGCCGGCACGTGCCTCCGCTGCGCGCGCCTCGTAATCGCGAGCGTCGATCTCCGCGATCAGGTCGCCCCCGCTGACATGCTGGTTGTCCTCGACATATACCCGAAGCACCTGCCCGGCAACCCGCGGACTCACCTGAATCACGTCTCCTGCTATAAACGCGTCGTCGGTGGATTCGTAGTGTCGCGAATGAAGGTAGTAGATGCCTCCGGCCACGGCGGCGATTACGCCCAATCCAATGCCTATCAACTTGGCCGCACGCTTGCGTGGCTGCCGGGCCTTCGCTTGGTCGTCGATGAGAGTCTCGTTAGCCATTCTTGTTCTCCGGATATGCCCTCTAGAAAGTGAAATCCCTGGCGCGCCCCAGGGCGGAAAACAAATTCAGGCGCGCGATGTTGAACTGGGCCAAACTGGATATTGTGATCTGGTGGGCATCTTCGAGTGCGGTCTGGGCGGTGGTCACCTCGATGTTGTCCGCCACTCCGTTGCGGAACCGATCCTGCGCCAGCGAGAGTTCCCGCTGAGCCAGGTCCAGGTTCTTTTGCGCGGCCCGCATCTGGTCCTCCCGGGTTGCCAGGTTGTCGAGAGCCTGCCGCACATCTTTCTCTACCGCGGCCCGAAGATCCGACAACTGCATCTCCGCCTGGCGGACCCGGCTTGTGGCAGCCTGCACTTCCGACCTGGTGCGCCCGCCGTCGAAGATCGGAACGTCGAGGCGGATGCCAACGCTCCGCGTGGGCAGATCCACTTCGTTGGGCTTCAAACCGCTGCTGCCATAGTCTCCGAATGCCGAAACCGAAGGCGCCCATCCTCCGATCGCGACTCCGCGTTCCGCTTCTGCGATCCGCAACTGTTCCGAGGCTACGGACAGCTCCAGCCGGTCGCCGAGCGCCTGCCGTATGGCTTCGCCCGCCTCCGGCGCCGGTTGCGGCTCAAATCGCATCGCATCGGCCGGCGACAACTGCGCACTGAGCGGCGAGCCGATCATACGCAGCAGATTCAACCTTGCGGTATCCAGGTTGGTGCGGGCCTGGGCAAGTTGTACCTGCTGGCCCGCCAAACGTGTTTCGGCCCGCGCTACATCGAGCCCGGTTGCGATGCCGGCGTTTCGCTGGTTGGTTGCCAGATCGAGAAGCTGGCGGGCCAGTTGCACATTTGCCTCCGCCGCCGCGACAGACTGGCCGGCCTCGAGCAGCCCGATATACGCCAGAGTGGTCGCCGTGGTGACCTGCTGCTCCGCCAACCGCCGTTGCTGCTCCGCGAGTTGGACGCCATAGCGCGTCGCCTGATAGCGGCGAATGGATGCCAGGTTGAACAGACTCTGCACCACCTGGAAACGTGCATCGAAACGGTCGAACGGCCCGAGGAAAGCGGGGAGGCCTGGGAAGTGGAAGGCGGCCGCCGTCAGTCCTTGTGCCGCGAGATTCTCCGTGAGACTCATCTGGTATGCCGCGCCGCTGACGTTCGGCAACAGCGCTGAAAGCCCGATCCCACGTTGCGCACGCGATTCGGTGGTCCGCTCCTGCGCAAGGTTTGCCTGCAGGTTATTCTCGAGTGCCTGGTCGACTGCCTGCGCTAGCGTCAACCCCGCCGGCGTAGCGGCGGTTTGCGCATACGCTCCCACCGCAAGAAGCAGCCTGGGAAGGAAGTTCAAGAACGATCGGTGTTTGAGCATTTCGGGTTTCCGTGTCGGTAACGGCAACGCAACCCGGTCGCCAGCTTTGCGGACGTGGAATGAAAGACTTACAGGTGTACTGCCGATGGTCTCTTCGTCAATTCCGGCATTTGCCGGTCATCTGCCGAAGATCATCGGTACTGGCGCTCGATGTGGAGCTTGGTCATGCGGGATTGCAGAGTCGTGCGCCGAAGGCCAAGACGGGCTGCGGCGCCGTTCGGGCCCGAGACTTTCCCGTCCGATTCCCGCAAAGCCCGGAGAATCTGTTCGCGCTCGGCGGATTCATCCAATTGAGGAGTTCTGTGGGAAGAGGCAGCCGATTTCGCAATTTCGGGAATCGCGATTTGAAGTACTCGGCCAGGGCTGAGAATGACGGACCGTTCAATCACGTTCTGCAACTCGCGGATATTGCCCGGCCATTCGTAGTTTGTCAAGGCTTCTATCGCAGCGGAAGAAATCGACTCGATCGGACGGTTCATCCGCTTGGCGTGTTTCTGCGTGAAGTAACGGATCAGGAGAGGGATGTCTTCTTTCCGTTCTCGTAACGGAGGAACCGTCAGGGGGAACACATGCAACCGGTAATAGAGATCGCTGCGGAACTTGCCTTCGTCAACCATCTGCTTGAGGTTGCGGTTGGTCGCGGCGACGAAGCGAACGTCCACCTTGATAGTCCGATTGCCTCCGAGACGCTCCAGTTCCTGCTCCTGGATGGCCCGGAGCAGTTTGGATTGCAGTTCCAAGGGTATCTCGCCGACCTCGTCCAGGAATAACGTCCCCTCGTGAGCCAACTCGAAACGGCCGATCTTTTGCGCGAACGCGCCGGTAAACGAGCCCTTCTCGTGGCCGAACAACTCGCTTTCCAGCAGAGTCGCCGGAATGGCGGCGCAGTTGACTTTAATAAAGGACCGCTTGCTGCGCCCGCTCAGGTCGTGCAGCGCGCGCGCGACCAGTTCCTTGCCGGTTCCCGTTTCGCCCTGGATGAGCACCGTGGCATCCGTCGGAGCCACCACCTGAATGCTCCGGAGCACGGCCTGAAACGCCGGGCCCTCCCCGATCATGTTTCCCAGGTTCTGATCGAAGCGGATCTCGTCTTCCAGGTATAGCTTTTCGGTGGCCAGCTTGTCTTTCATCTGCGAAAGTTCGCGGTAGGCGAGCGCGTTTTCGGTAGCGATGGCAATCTGGCGCGCCACCTGAACCAACAAATCCACCTCATCGTCGGTAAACGGCTCTCCACTCTTGCGAGCCAGATCCAGAACTCCCGAGATTCCGTTTGCGCCGGCCAGCGGAATGGAGCAGTTTGAGCGTAGTCCCAGGTCGGCGTACTTGCGATAGAGCGGAGACGGGAAGCGTTCGAAGTCGAGTCCGGCGGTCACGACTGGCTTCCCCGTGGCCAGTGCCTCGCCAGAGGGAAGACCCTCCGGACGGCCCGAAGTCTCGTCGAGCTCGAACTGTATGCCGCGTGGCGAGTGCAGCCCTTTCAGGTGTATCTCTCCCGTAGCCCTGTCCAGGAGCGTCACCACTGCGAAATCGTGCGCTACCACGCGGTTAAGCTGTTCGGAGATGGCCGAGAAGAGCTCATCCATGGGCAGCGTCGAAACCAGGGCGTTGGTAATTTCGAACAACACCCGCACCCGGTCGCGTTCCCGCAGCAGCGCCTGTCTGGTGAGATATCCATCCACGGAGACCGCGACTTCCGACGCGACCCGCTGCAGAAATGCCAGTGCTTCGCCGTCGGGCTGGAAAGGCGCGGAAAATCCGAACCCAAGTATCCCGAGCCGGCGATCGCCGTTCGAAAGAGGTACCAGGGTCAAAGCGTGAATGCCCGCTTCCAGCGCTTCCTGGATCACGTCGCTCGATCCGGCCTCTTCTTTTTCGAGTGGTGATAATACCAGCGGCTTCTGCTCGCGCCAGACCTTCGCGCCGATATGCTCGCCGTCTGCGGGAAGGATGATCTCCTTATCTTTGTATGGCCTGCTCGCGCTGACGGCATGCAAACGAAGCTGGTCATGAACGGGATCGTGGAGAACCAGCGCCAGAAAATCGAACGAGACAACGCGGCGCAGCGAGCCCGCCAGGGAGTTGCAGAGAGTCTCCAGATCGCTGTGCCCGGCGATCGATTGGGAAAGATCGAAGAGCGCTTTGTAAATGTCCGAACCCGGAACTCCCATATCCACGATGGTATCAAGTGAGCACGAGTGGGGTGCCGGAACTGGTAATTGACGTTGGGAAATGCCGGGCGTCGGCATGGTTCAATCTTTCAATCCTCAAAGCCGCCCCTGGTCCCCTGGAATCCGTGCGCCGCTTGCTTCAGAACCCATCGGATGGCGCGGGCAGCGTCGTAGCAATACGAGAGATTGTGGTTCAGCGTGGAAAAGCAGCGCCCTTGGCATTCCACCTTCATGCTGGCGAGTTGCTGCCGTTCAAACTGCGGCTGCCCGGCGATGCCCCAGTCCTGCGTGGCTTTATACATCGGAAAACAGGGCGCCAGCGTGCCATCCGTACGGATAATCAGTGAATTCTGGCCGGCACGGCAGTCCCACTGCTGCAACTTGCCGCGCATAAACGTTTTCATCTCTTCCAGGCGCCGGACGGAATTCACCATCTTGTAGCCCGACCGATGCTTCGCGATGAGCCAGTCGATGACCGCGTCGACCTTGGTCCAGTCTTGCGGCGTGATATGAGTGCTGTTGCCCGAGTTGTGCTTGAAATCCGGCTGTTCGAGCAGGGGCGATTCGTTGATGTGGTAATCGGTGGCGATACCCACGTCATGGGCGATCTCGGTCAGTTCCATCACGTCGCGCAGGTTAAGGCGGGTAATGTTGATATTGAAGAACACACTGAAGCCGTAAACGTACTGCTTCTTGATCAGGTAGTCGAAATAGGGCCTGATTGGATTGAGGGCTTTGGGCAGTTCCTCGCGCTGCTGCACCGAGTCCACCGCCAGGTTGATGGTGGCCACCCCGGCGTCGCCCAGACGGTCAATCACCTCGTGCCGCATCAGCCGCCCGTTGGTGGGCACGTAGACCCAAAAGCCCCTCTGTGCGGCATAGTCAACCACCTGATGCGCGAACTGCGGCCGCAGCAGGACCTCGCCGCCCATCAACGCCAGGACGCGGCAGCCGGTGTCGTGTAACCAGTCAATCGAGCGGCGGGCGACAGCCTCGGTCATGCCCTTCACGTTATTGTCGTATGCCCAGCAGTAGTGGCAGTCGAGGTTGCATTTCCACTCGGTGAACAGGTACGAGATGATCGGATGGAAATCCCCGGGCTTCACGCGCGACCCGATGTAGGGATAAAGCCAGCCTCGCAAAGCCCGAGCGACCATCGGGACCGTTGTGCGGGTTCGATACGGATTTCCATTACGTTGGAGGAACTTGGGATCCGGCTCGATATCCCCCAGTTTTTCCGGATACCTCGGGAAGACGGGAACGGGCAGCCCCAACTCATCCCCGTCCGGCGCCGGCGTAAGCTCGGCTCCGGGCATTGGCGGCTCGCGTGTTGTGTCGTCTACGCGTCCGTGACCGTCCCCGATCCCTGGTTTCATTTCGGCGTTCCTCCCCTGACTGAATCGATCAGTGTCCGAGCACCCGACCCGTCACGCTCTCCGAGCCGCACGCGCCGCTTCCCGCTGTCGCCGGCTGGCCATCCACGGAATGCAGCCACACAGCCATTTTTGCTTCGCCTGTGAATCGCGTCTGTTTAATTTTCTGATAATCCTGCACAAAACGAAAGCTCCGAATGAAAAAGGACGGCGATTTGATGAAATCCCCCACAATCCGAGCGGCGCTGCGGGGGTCGCGCTCAGCCACAGCTCACCCTTAAATAGCTATCGTTACGGGACGAAGTGCCCAATGGCGCCCGACGTCCGCAGGATTGCCCACCGCATCCACCACCCCACGCCGCTGTATTCTTTCCGTGCGTCGGCAAGCTGCTTACCGCGTAATCCCGCACCGATCGCCCCGGGGCTGATCCGCTCCAGGAGTGCCGCAGCTCGCTCTAACCCTCCGCTGAACCATTCCGGGGAGTCCACGTAAAAGTCGAACAGCTCCTGTAAGTACTCGTCGTTCCGCGGCTCCATCTTGACAGCCTGTTCGAGGCTGCGGCGCGCCTTACGGGCATTTTTCGGGGCGGACAGCGGACCCGATACCGCGGCCAATCGGGCGTACGATTTGCCCAGCCAAAAGTGCAGAACAGCGCTATCGGGCTGCTCCACCAGGGCGTTTCCAAAGGCGCGCGTGGCCTGCTTGAACTCGCACGCGAAGAAGTGAAACCGCCCATCCCTCGCCCATTGGGCTGCGATTTCGGCGCTCCGTGGCCCCGAAGCGGCCGAACTGGCGCCAGCGATCATCAACAGAATCACACTCCAATGCCGCATTTCAGCTCCGTGGTCCTCGCATTCCCCGCCTGGCTTGAGGCCTGTCGACCATCGATAGAAGCAGGCACATTCCCACCAGTGCTCCCAGGCTCAAGACCACCCACATCTCTATCCGTCCTTTGCAACAAACGGAAATGATGGATGCACTTCGCTTTCCAGCGAAAACCTCTGCATTCCGATGCTCGAGATGCCGACTGACCGTCGTTTGCCGATGCAAGTGCCGAAGCTCGGCATCGAGCAGCCCTCGCTATCGATAGTGGCTGGCGAGAGCCTATGCCAGTGGGGCGGGAGACTCATTTGGTGCGTCGGATGCTATTGATTTGAGACTCCGGGCGCCATGCCTTCGCGCGTGTCTGCCCAAGTGAAGATATGAAGGACGTGCACACGAAAGGATCATCAGTTCCGGACGCCCTGATCCACTGGACCACTGCCGGCGCACTCATCGCGTTCGGAGTCATATTCTTCGATGACGCAGTCATTATGGGGCGCACCATTCTCACCCTGGGCATCCTCAGCGCTGCAAACGAAGGACTGAAGCTGGTTGCCCTGCGCGCCGGGTCCGATGGCGGCTACTGGCGGGTAAGGTTGGTCCTTGCAGTTGCCTACGTGGTATTGGTGTTGATTGGTTTTCTTTTCCCGCCTTCCGGGCCGTGAGCCTTCGGTCGGGTTGTCGTGGATCTGCGCCGTCGCGCGACATATTGGCCGATTGCGGCTGAAGCGCCGAATATCTTGGAGACCGGGATCAGGCCGGCAATCCGGAACCTGCCGATCGCAGCTAGGCCCGCCGAGGCGATGCATCCACATTCGCCGCAAACCGGGTTGCCGCCAAGCTGGCACGGCACAATTTCTGAGGCTAGATCCGCCGACACACAGGTGGTCACCCGCGCAAAAATGCATTCGCCGGGATACCGCGGTGGGTGCAGGAAGCCATCGAGAACCGGACCCGAGAGGCACACTTTGGGAAAGGCGTGCCGGACCGACCTT
>JBEKQS010000085.1:0-18813 GCA_049519475.1 Bryobacteraceae bacterium
CTGGATTGATCGTTGCGCTGCAGCTTTGCGCATTGAGGGGGAACGCCGCGCCCGCCAGGAGGAGGCACGGGGCGATCATCCGAAACAGGAAATGATGCCGTGGCATGTTATCCAAATATTGTGCAAGTGTTGATAAATTCATCATGACCATTCTCGTCTACCGCGATGGGGCGATCTGTGTGTACTGGAACGCTCATTACCTTATTAAGGTACATTTACGGCATTAAATTCTCAAATACAAGAGTAAACATGGACCTAATCCCTAAACTCCAGCAACCACTCTCACTAAACTTGGCGAGTCGGTCGCACGCGGACTCCTTGTGGCAGCAGGCGAGCAGGAGCACCTTCGGTAAGAATACGGGAAACAGGTGAGCGGATTCCGGCGTGCGGGAGATTTGAGATTTTCGCACACTCGCTGAGTGCAACAAACTGAAGACCTTGCTAAAAAAGCAGGCCCCATTTCAGACAGGCTCCGCGCAGGCGCGGTTTCGATGAACGTTTGACGTGGGCGCGGCGGGGGCGCAGGCATGGGCGGCCAGGGTGTCTGCCCCACCAATGCGTTAAACTGGTTGATTCATTATGGCAATCAGCAAAGACCTGCTGGAAATCCTGGTGTGCCCCGTCTGCAAGGCTGTGGTCGAACTCAAAAGCGACCAGAGCGGCTTGAAATGCGTCGAGTGCCACCGCGTGTACCCGGTTCGCGACGACATTCCGGTGATGCTGGTCGACGAAGCCAAGATCGAAGAATAGGGCGCCGTGGGAAGTATCCTGGAGTGTTTGCCGCGGGGCGGCCGGGTGGCGATTGTCCGGCTGCGGTCGCTGGGCGACTGCGTGCTCACGACACCCGCGCTCGACATTCTCAAAAGGGCCAGGCCCGACCTGCGCGTGGCGGTGGCGGTGGAGGAACGGTTCCGCGCGATCTTCGAAGGCAACCCCGACGTGGATGAGCTTCTGGCTGCGCAGTGGCGAGCGGTGCGCGAATGGCGGCCGGGGCTGTGCCTGAACCTGCACGGCGGAACGCGCAGCGCGTGGATGACCGCGCTCTCAGGCGCCAGGTTCCGGGCGGGCTTCGGGCACTTCCGGAATCAATGGGCGTACAACGCACGGATTCCGAGAGCGCAGGAGATCCTGGGCGAAGAGCGGACCTTCCATACGGCGGAACATTTGGCTAGTGCGATGTTTTGGCTGGGAGCGGCGCGCGTGGAAATCCCGAGGGCCAAACTGGTGGTGGAAGGGCCGATCCGGAGGCCGGCGCAGCCGTGCGCGGTGATCCATGCGGTGGCGGCAACGCCGGAGAAGACCTGGCGGGCGGATGGATTTATGGCGGTGGCGGAATACCTGAAGCGGTCCGGCATGGAGCCGGTGTTTATTGGCGCCGCCGGCGACAACCTGGAGGCGTTTCGGGAGTATCGGAGAGTGCACGGAGCGCCCCTGGCGGAGATCAAGAAGCTGCTGAGCGGGGCGTCCTTATTTATCGGCAACGATTCGGGACCGGCGCACATGGCGGCGGCGTTTGGGGTACCGGTAGTCGAGATCTTCGGGGCGTCGGACGTGGCCATCTGGGGGCCGTGGCGCACGGCCGCGGAAGTGGTGACGGCGCCGGGAGGCGTCTCGGGCGTGGAGACGGCGCAGGTGCTGGAAGCGCTGGCGCGGCTGGGAGTGCACGCATGAAGCAAGTCACGCGTCTGCTCTCCTACGGCCGCCGCTACTGGGCGCGCTTGTCGGCCTCGGTCATCCTGATGGCTGTGGCGGGCGCGGCGCAAGCCACCATGCTGCTGCTGATCAGACAGGTTTTCGACAAGGTGCTGGTGGAGAGGCCGGTGGCCGGTCCGATTCCCCTGCTGCCCAGGCCGATCTTCGGCGTGCAGATCGATCTGGCCCGGATCATTCCGCTGGAACACCGCGGCATTCTGGCGATCGTGGCGGTGGCGATCGTAGCGGTCTTCTTTATCAAGGGCATCTGCGACTATATCGGCAACTACCTGGTGAGCTATGCCGGATACTCGTCGGTAACCGACCTGCGCAATGCGGTATTCGACAAGGTTTTGAAACAGGGCGCTGAGTTTTTCGAGGCGCATTCGACCGGCCAGTTGATGTCATCGATCATGAACGACGTGGACAAGGTGCAGGTGGCGACGTCGCAGATTCTGGCGGATTTGCTGCGGCAATCCTTCGCGGCATTGGGTTCGTTGTTTGTGCTGGTGAGCATCGACCTGAAGCTCACGCTGATCAGCCTGGTGGTGCTGCCGGCGGTGATGCTGCCGACCACGCGGATCGGGCGGCGCATCCGGCGTACCAGCCGGAACACACAGGAGCGGCAGGCGGAGTTGAACCAGATTCTGCAGGAGACGCTGAGCGGCCACATGGTGGTGAAGGCGTTTGGGGCGGAGGGGTATGAATCGGGCCGCTTCCGCGCGGCGGCGCGGCGCCTGCTCAAGACCAACGTGCGGTATGTGCTGCAGCAAGGGCTTTCGGCGCCCATGATCGATATGCTGGCGGCGGCCACCATCGTGGGATTGCTCTATTACGTGAAGGTGCAGATGAAGGGAGGAGCGCTGACGCCGGGCGATTTCTCCGCATTCATGATCGCGCTGATTGTGCTCCTGGAGCCGGTGAAGCGCCTGGTGGGTATCCACAATATCTTCCAGCAGGCCCGGGGAGCGTCGGTCAAGATTTTCGAGTATCTGGATCGCGCGGAAGAAGTGGCGGAGAAGCCGGGAGCAGCGCGGTTGGAGGGTTTCACGAACGGCGTGCGGTTTGAGAACGTCTCGTTCCATTATCCGGCTGTGCCCAATGGGTTCCGCATCAGCGGGCTGGATCTGGAAGTGAAGGCCGGCGAAGTGGTGGCGCTGGTAGGCGCGAGCGGCGGAGGCAAGACGACCGTAGCGAACCTGCTGCCGCGGTTCTACGATGTGACAGGCGGCGCGGTGAAGATCGACGGGCAGGATGTGCGCGATGTGGACCTGGCGTCGCTGCGCAAGACCATCGGAATTGTGGCGCAGGATACCTTCCTGTTCAACGATACGGCGGCGCGGAACATTGCGTATGGGCGGCCGGAGACATCCGCGGCGGAGATCCAACGGGCCGCGGAAACGGCGCTGGCGCACGAGTTCATCATGCGGCTGCCGGAGGGGTACGATACGGTGATCGGCGACCGGGGCACCAAGCTGAGCGGCGGACAGCGGCAGCGGATCGCGATTGCGCGGGCGTTGCTGAAGAACGCGCCGATCCTGATTCTGGACGAGGCGACGTCGCACCTGGATACGGAATCGGAGATGCTGGTGCAGAAAGCGCTGGCGAACCTGATGGAACACCGGACGGTGATTGTGATTGCGCACCGGCTGTCGACCATCCGGCGCGCGAACAAGATTGTGGTGCTGGAGAAGGGGCGCATTTCGGAGTCGGGCTCTCACGAAGAGCTAATGAACCAGGGCGGGATCTATCAGAGGCTCCACGAGCTACAGTTCGAGGATGCCGGAACGGTGGTGGACTTATGAGTTTGCGCAGCATGACGGGTTTTGCCCGCGTACGGAAAGCCTCCGCGGAAGGCGAGATTGTGGTGAGCTTGAAGAGCGTGAACCATCGCGGCCTGGATCTGCACTTTCACATGCCGGCGGAGCTCGATGCGATCGAGAACGATGTGCGGGGCGCGATCAAGAGCGGGGTGGTGCGCGGCCACGTCCAGATCCACGTCTCGCTGGCGCGCACGGCCGGTGAGGCGGCGGGTTTGAACCGGCCGCTGCTGGATCTTTATATGACGGCCTTTCGCGAAGCGGCGAAGGCTTACGAGATCGAAGGGCAGTGGCCCGATTTGAATGCGGCCATGAGCATCCCGGGCATGTTGGGCGCGGGCCGAGAGGAAGAGGAAATTGGGGAAGAGGTGGTCAAGGCGGTTCTGGAGGCCACGGTGGAAGCGGTCGGGGCGCTGAATGTCAGCCGCGAGCGCGAAGGAGCGGCGACGGCGGCGGAGATGCGGCAGCGGTGCCAGAACATCCGGGGCCTGGTGAGCCGCATGGACGAGATTCGCGGCGGGGCAGTGGCGGCGTTTCAAAAACGGTTGCGGGAAAAGCTGGCCGATTTGCTGCATGGCGCGGCGATTGAGCCGCAGCGACTGGCGCAGGAAGCGGCGGTGCTGGCGGATCGCAGCGACATCGCCGAAGAGTTGATGCGGCTGGGGACGCATGCCGGGCAACTGGAAGCGATGCTCGAGGGCGGCGGCGAAGTGGGAAAGCGGCTCGATTTCCTGTTGCAGGAAATGAATCGCGAAGCCAATACAGTGCTATCGAAGACCGGCGGGCTGGGCGATTTGGGGTTGACGATGACGGATCTGGCGCTGGAGGCGAAATCGGAGATCGATAAGATTCGGGAGCAGTCGTTGAACTTGGAATAGAAACAAGGGCTTCCGCCCTTGAAATCCCTTCGGGATTTGGAAGGCAGAAGTCAGGAGTCAGAAGTGCCGACAAAGAATCTATGACAACGGTTTTTATTATTTCGGCGCCGTCGGGATCGGGGAAATCCACGCTGGTTTCCCGGTTGCTGGCGGGGGTTGCGGGGCTGCTGTTTTCGGTTTCGTACACCACGCGCGCGCTGCGCGGGCACGAGGTGGACGGGCAGAGCTACCGGTTTGTGAGCCGCGAGGACTTCGAGAGAATGATCGCGGGAGACGAGTTTCTGGAATGGGCTCAAGTGTTTGGGAACTATTACGGGACGCATCGGGGGATTTTGGAGCAGGCGCAGGCAACGGGCCGCGATCTGGTACTCGACATCGACGTGCAAGGTGCGGGACAATTGAAGAAGCGGATTCCCGACGCTGTAACCGTTTTTATCCTTCCGCCCTCGCGGCACGTTTTGGAAGAGAGGCTACGCGCCCGCGGCGAGGACCCGGACCAGGTGATTGAGCGGCGGCTCAGGGAAGCGGCCGGAGAGATCCGCAAGTACAAAGATTACGATTATGTTTTGATTAACCGGGACCTGGCGGAATCCGACGCTGTTTTGAGCGCGATTGTGCGCGGCGAGCGGGTGCGGCGAAGCAGGATCGAGGATCAGATCGGGCCCGTTCTAGAGACATTTCAAGTTTGAAGAGGTATGCACATGGCTGACAAGGCTCCACGCAACAACGCGCACTGCACGCTTCCGGACGACCCGGAGCAGAGCACGTACCGGTTTATCATCGTATCGGCGAAGCGCGCCCGGCAATTGCAGGGCGGAGCGCGGCCGGTGCTGCCCACATCCTCAAAGAAGCCCACGGTGATCGCGACAGAAGAAGTGCGGCGCGGCCTGGTGAAATACAGCCTGACGGGAACGGCGCCGGCGCCGATGCCGGTAGAGCCGGTGGAATAACAAGAGGCGGGTCCCGGGACCGGCTCACCTCGGGAATTCAGGATGAAGATCATTCTCGGCATCGGAGGCGGGATCGCGGCTTACAAATCCGCGGAACTGGCGCGGATGTTAATGCAGCAGAGCCACGAGGTGCAGGCGGTGATGACCGCGGCGGCCGAGGAATTTGTACGGCCCCTCACGTTTGCAGCCCTGACGGGGCGCAAAGTGCTGACCGACCTTTTCGCCATCGAGAGCGCCATCGAACACATTTCGGTGGCACAGGAGCACGAGTTGCTGGCGATCGCGCCGGCCACGGCGGACCTGATCGCCAAAATGGCGCACGGGCTGGCGGACGACTTTCTAACGACGCTATGCCTGGCGTTTGCCGGGCCGGTGGTGGTGGCCCCGGCGATGAACGTCAACATGTGGCAACACGCGGCGACGCAGGCCAACCTGGAGACGTTGCGCAAGCGCGGCTGCCGGATTGTGGAGCCGGGCAGCGGTTACCTGGCGTGCGGGATGACGGGGCCGGGGCGGCTGGCGGAGATGGAAGAAATTGTCGCGGCGATCGAGAGTGAAGCGCGTAAGCGACACGATCTGGAAGGCGAGACGGTGTTGATTACGGCGGGCCCGACGCAAGAGCCGCTGGATCCGGTGCGCTACCTGACGAACCGGTCGAGCGGAAAGATGGGGTATGCGCTGGCGGAAGCGGCAGCGGCGCGCGGCGCGAAGGTGGTGCTGATTTCGGGACCGGTACATCTGGCGCCTCCGCGGGGTGTGGAAGTGATTTCCGTGCGGACGGCGGTGGAGATGCGGGCCAAGGTGATGGAGAATCTGGAGCCGGCGCATATCGTGATCAAAGCGGCGGCGGTGGCGGATTTTCACCTCCGCAAAGTGCCGGAGCAAAAGGTTAAGAAGACGGCGGCGCGGCTTTCGCTGGAACTGGATCCGACACCGGATATTCTGGCGGAGCTGGGGCGCAATAAGGACGACCGGTTGCTGATCGGATTCGCGGCGGAGACCCAGAACCTGGCGCAGGAAGCGCGGAGGAAGCTGGAATCGAAAAACTGTGACATGGTGGTGGGGAACCTGGTGGGCGGGAGCGATGTGGGATTCGAGTCCGACCAGAATGAAGTGATCCTGGTGTTGCGCACGGGCGAGACGATCCCGCTTGAGCGCGCTTCGAAACGGGAAATCGCCGACCGGATTTTCGACCAGGTGTTGAAACTCCGGCTGGCACTGCATGCCGCCAATGAACGCTGAGCTGCTGCGACAGTACCTGGAATTCTACCGGGACTTGGGAATCCAAACTTTGTACAGGCAGAATGCGGTTGCGGGGGAATCGCTTGCTGGGGAGCTGGAAGAAAATCGGTTGGCAGGCGAAGGCGCCTGCCCCACAAATACCCCGGAGGTTCGCGAAGTGCTTCCAGACATGGCGCCGGCGGGCGATACGCTGGCAGTGATCCAGAGCGATATCGGGGACTGCAAGCGGTGCCGGCTGCACGAAGGGCGCAACAAGATCGTCTACGGAGTGGGCAGCGAAAGGGCTCCGCTGGTGTTTGTGGGCGAAGGACCGGGCGCGGACGAAGACGCGCAAGGGATTCCGTTTGTGGGGCGGGCGGGGCAACTGCTGACGCAGATGATCGAGGGCACGGCCAAAAAAGAGGGGATTGCGCTGACGCGCGAAGACGTTTACATCTGCAACGTGGTGAAGTGCCGGCCGCCCGGCAACCGCACTCCGGAACCGGACGAGATGGAGATCTGCGGGCAGTTTCTATTTCGCCAACTGATGACGATCCGGCCGAAAGCGATTTGCGCGCTGGGGGGCACGGCGGCGCGGGCGGTGACCGGTCACAAGGAAGGCGTTACCAAGCTGCGGGGCAAGTGGCTCCAGTGGCGCGATATTCCGGTGATGGTGACGTTCCACCCTTCTTACTTGCTGCGGCCGTACAACCAGGACGCGAAGCGCGAAGCGTGGGAAGACCTCAAGAAGGTCCTGCACTTCGTGTACGACTGAGCGGCTACCAGCCGGCAGAGCCGGCGCCGATCAAGGCAGTCGCCATCCAATCAGGCGCGGCAAAGCGGTGGTCGCGAAGGCGCATCCGCTCAGATGATATCCGATAACGTGATAAACTACACTTTCGCCCTTACAGAATGCTGCTTGCCAGAGAATTCGTCACATACATCTCCAAACAACTCGTCAAGAAGTTGTCGCCGGGCGTGATTGAAACCCCGTCGCCGGACAGCGTGGCGGAGAAGATCAACGCGGTGATCAGCGAGGAACTGGCGGTTGAAGACCGTCTGAACGACGAAGTGCGCGACTTGCTGAGCCAGTACAGCGAGTACATGAGGCGCGAAGGGGTCAGCTACCAGGAGATGTTCCGGCGAATCAAGAACACGCTGATTTCGCAGCGTAAAGTGATCCGCGCTTCGGGGCGCGACACCCACGACGCCATGAAACTGTCGCGCGACAAGGTGACGGACATCTCTCACAAGCTGGTGGAGATGCTGCGCAAGAGCCGGGACCTTCGGCTGAAGGACAAGAACACCAACAACGTTCGCCTCGAGATTGTGCGGGTGATGACGGAACTGCTGATGGCGGAGGACAAGGTAGACCAGGCGGCGCGCGCCAAGATCCGCACGCAGAAGCGCGAGATTCCCGAAGGCAGCGAAGAGTGGGACCTGCTGCACCGGCGGTACTACTCGGAAGAACTGAAGAAGCTGGGAATTGATCTAGCGAGAAACTGAGCGGGACAGGCCATCGGTTTTCGTGGCCTGTCATTGCTGGTTAAAGCGGCGGCGACAGACGACAAAAACCGATCGTCTGTCCCACTGAAACCTACCGCTTATACCCGATCATGCGCAGGAAGGCGCGGCGCTTTTCGGCGTCATCCGGCGTTTCGACACCTTTGGGCGGGAAGCCGTCGATTACTCCCAACACACCACGGCCTTGATCGCTTTCGGCGATGACGGCTTCGACCGGGTTGGAGGTGGCGCAAAAAATCGAGCAGACTTCGGGGACGTTCTTGATCGAGGCGAGGATGTTGATGGGGTAGCCTTCGCGCATCACGACCACGAAGGTGTGACCGGCGGCGATGGCAGAGGCGTTCTTCGCGGCCAGCGCTTTGAGGGCGTCGTCATTGCCGTCAACGCGGGTGAGGCAAGGGCCGGAGGCTTCATTGAAGGCGACGGCGAATTTCATCTGCGGGACAGTGTTTACGATGGCCTCGTAAATATCCTCGACGGTCTTGATGAAATGCGACTGGCCCAGAATCAGATTGCCGTTTTCGGGGATTTCCAGCGGTACCAGTTTCAGTTCCATGGGAAATCACAATGTTAGCAGTTGCCGGGCGTCGTGCAGCCGGGCGGCGATGTCAAGGAGCAGCTCGTCTTCATAAGGGCGGCCGAGGAGTTGGACGCCGATGGGCAAGCCTTCGCGCGAGACTGCCATAGGGACGGCGATGCTGGGGAGACCGAGAACATTGGCGAGGACGGCGGGCATGAGCGCCTGGAAGAGGCCGATCTCGCGGCCGTCGATTTCCCATTTGCGCTCGCGGTGGCGGAAAGCGGTGATGCCGCATACCGGCATGACGATGATGGGGAAGCGTTCCAGTTGGCGCAGCAGAGAGGCGCGCATGTGGTCGCGCGCGGCCAGGTTGGCGAGCACCTGTTCGGCGGTCACTTCCTTGCGATAGAGCGTTTCCGTCGCGGTCCAATGGGTTTCGGACTCACGGCCTTCGATGAGCTTGCGGGCCGCGGGCGCGGGCCATTGATTGAAGAGGAAGGCCCAGACGTTGGGGGCGCGCTCCAGGCCGCGGGGCTCGAAGGGCTCGATGGGGTGGCCGATGGATTCGAGCAGCGCGGCGGCGCGGCCAACGGCGGCGCGGATTTCCGGATCGATAGGCACGCTGTAAAACTGCTCCCAGAGCCCGATGGGGAGATGGGCGGCGGGGAGGTCGCGCAGAGGGACGGGAGTGGAAAATGGGTCGGCGGAATCGAAGGCGGCGAGCGCGCGGAACAGCAGGCGGAGGTCGGCGGGATTGCGCGCCATGGGGCCGGCAACGGTATTGAGGCCGAGGGGATAGCCGAGTGAAGGGAAGTGGCCGGTGGTGGGGATGCGGCCGGGAGTGGGCTTGAGGCCGGCAATGCCGCAAAAATGCGCGGGCATTCGAATGGAGCCGCCCCCATCGCTGCCGATGCCGCCGGGCGAGCAGAAGGCGGCGATGGCGGCGGCTTCTCCGCCGGAGGAACCGCCGGGAGTGCGCGCCGGGTCGGAGGGATGGTTGGTGCGGCCGGTGATGAAGTTGTCGGTTTCGTAGCTGGCGAGCAGCTCGGGTGTGTTGGTCTTACCGAGCAGGATGGCGCCGTGGCGGCGCAGGAGCGCGACGGCCGCGGCATCGGCGGAGGCGCGATGGCCCATGCGCAAGCGGCTGCCGGCCTGGGTGGGCAGGCCCGCAACGTCGAAACTGTCTTTGACGGTGACGGGCACGCCGTGCAGCAGGCCCAGGGGCTCGCCGCGCGCGGCGGCGCGTTCGCAGGCGCGGGCCTCTTCGAGGGCGCTTTCGGCAAGCACCTTTGCGAATGCGTTGACGGACGGATTGCGGCTTTCGATCTGGCGCAGATGGGCTTCGACGAGCTCCACCGGCGAGAGAGAGCGCGTGCGTACGCAAGAAGCCATTTCGACGAGCGAAAGCCGGTGTGGCACGAGCACAGTGTAACAACCCGTCATAATGGATTGATGGCCCCGCTGACATTTGCGGAAGCGCGCGGAAGGGTGATGGCGGAAGTGCGCGGCGCGCGGAAAATTCCGGCGACGGAAGAAACCGGATTGGACCGGGCGGCGGGACGCGTGCTGGCCGAGGCGGTGGCGGCCGACCGCGATTCGCCGGCGGTGGCGCGCTCCGTGCGCGATGGCTATGCGGTGCGCGCGGCGGATTTGCCCGGCAAACTGCGGATCATCGGCGAAGTGCGCGCGGGCGAGCGTTTCACGGGCACGGTGGGGGCCGGGCAGGCGGTCGAGATCATGACCGGCGCGCCGATGCCGGCTGGCGCCGACGCGGTGGTGATGGTGGAACACACGCGGCGCGTGAACGGATGCGTGCAGATTGACCGCTCGGCGGAGCGAGGCCAGTTTATTAACCCGAAGGGATGCGAAGCGGCGGCGCACGAGGTTGTGCTCGAGCCAGGCAAGCGGCTGGACTATAGCGACCTGGCGATGCTGGCGGCTTTCGGCCGGCCGCGCGTGTTGGTCTATGCGAGGCCCGTGGTGGCAATCATCGCGACGGGCGATGAGATTGTGGAAGTGGACGAGGTGCCGGAGGAGTATCAGATACGCAATTCGAACGCGCGGTCGCTCGAGGCGCAGGTCGAGCGCGCGGGCGGCAAGCCGCAGGTGTTGCCGGTGGCGCGCGACACGGTGGCGCACACGCGCGAAATCATCGGGCGCGGCCTCGAAGCCGATCTGCTGCTGCTTTCGGGCGGCGTTTCCGCTGGGAAGTACGACGTGGTGGAAGAAGTGCTGGCGGGGTTGGACGCGGAGTTCTTCTTCGATCGCGTGCTGATCCAGCCGGGGCAACCGCTGGTATTCGGACGCGTGGGGCCGACCTTTTTCTTCGGGCTGCCGGGCAATCCGTCGTCAACCATGTTGACGTTTGAAGTGTTTGCGCGAGCGGCACTGGAGTTGCTGGCGGGGCAGGAAGAGATCGCGTTGCCCATGCCGTTGGCGCGGCTGACGCGGGACTTCCGGCATCGCGCGGGGTTGACCCGTTTTCTGCCGGCGCGGTTGAGCGCGGATGGAAGCGAGGTGACGCCGGTGGGGTGGCACGGCTCCGGCGACGTGCCGGCGCTGACGCGCGCCAACGCGTACCTGGTGGCCGACGCCGACCGCCCCGAGTATGCGAGCGGCGAATTGATCCGGGTGTTGATGAAATGAAAAAACTCTCTCATTACGATGCCGCCGGCAGTCCGCGGATGGTGGATGTTTCGGGCAAAGCGGAGACGCGCCGCAGCGCACGCGCCCACGCGTTTGTGAAGATTCGGCCGAAGGTGCTGGCGAAGTTGCCGGAGAATCCCAAAGGGAATCCGCTGGAGATCGCGCGCATCGCGGGCATCATGGCCGCCAAGCGCACTTCCGAACTGATTCCGCTGTGCCATCCGCTGATGCTCTCGCACGCGGATGTGGAAGTAACGGTGGAGAAAAAGGGCGTGCGGATTATGGCCAGTGCGGCGACGACGGGGCAGACGGGCGTGGAGATGGAGGCGTTGACGGCCGCGGCGGTGGCGGCCCTGACGGTCTACGATATGGTGAAGGCGCTGGATAAAGGGATCGAGATTCAAGACGTGTACCTGATGGAGAAGACCGGCGGGAAAAGCGGGGATTTCAAAAGGAAAGCATGACCAACGCAGCGGTTTTGACGATCAGCGATTCGGTGAGCGCGGGGACGCGGGTGGACGGGTCCGGGCCGGCGGTGCGTGAACGGTTGGAACAGTTGGGCTGGAACGTCGCAGCGATGGAAGCGATTCCGGACGAAGCCGGGGAGATCAGCCGGCGGCTGGCGACACTGGCGGATGGCGGCCAGGTCTCGGCGATCTTCACGACCGGGGGTACCGGAGTGGCATTGCGGGACGTGACGCCGGAAGCGACGCGGGTCGTGCTGGACCGCGAAATCCCTGGATTTGGGGAGTTGATGCGTGCGCGGGGTTTGCAGGCGACGCCGCTCGCGGCGCTGTCGCGGTCACTCGGGGGGACGCGCGGAAAAGTACTGATTGTCAACCTTCCGGGGTCGCCGAAGGCTGCCGTGGAGTCTTTAAATGCTATTGTGGAATTGGTGCCACACGTGCTCGAGCTACTCAGAGGGCAAACCGAACACGCGACTGCGCCCAGGGTGTAATGTGACGCGACTACTCTTGTGTGTTTCCTTGTGCGGGATACTGGTGGCGCAGCAGGAACAGGCGCCGCCGACCAGAATCGTTACCACGGTTGAAAACGTCTTGGCGCCGGTGACGGTTTACGACCGTAACAACAACTACGTCCACGGATTGTTGCCCGACCAATTCCGGATCTTCGACAACGGCAAGGAGCAGAACATCCACCAGGTGGATGTGACGTTCACGCCGATCTCGCTGGTGGTGGCGATTCAGGCGAATGCGCGCGCGGACAAAATTCTGCCGGTAGTCAACAAGATCGGCACGATGCTGAAGCCGATCATGTTGGGGGACCAGGGCGAGGCGGCGGTGTTGGCATTCGATTCGCGTATCCGGACGCTGCAGGATTTCACGCCGGATGCGGACAAGATCACCAAAGCGATTAAGACGATTTACGCGGGCAGCACGTCGAGCCGGCTGGTGGATGCGGTGGAAGAAAGCGTCCACATGTTGAAGACGCGGAACAAAGACCGGCGGCGCATCCTGCTGGTGATCGGCGAAAGCCGCGATTACGGCAGCGAGGCGCGTGGCCGGGAGACGCTGATCGAACTGCAACTGGCGAACATCACGGCGTACTGGGTGGACATGTCGCACCTGCTGGGCACGCTGACGACGCCGACGCCCGATCCGCGGCCGGATAACAGTCCGCCGGCCAGCCACCCGTTGCCCGGCGGCGTACCGTCCACGCCGACGACCGTCCAGCAGATGTATGGGACCAACGGCTCAAGCGCGGAGTTCATACCCCTGATGGTCGAGATCTTCAAAGACGTGAAGAACATCTTCAAGACCAGCCCGGCGGTATTATTCACGCGCGGGACGGGCGGCAACGAATTCAGTTTCTTTTCGCAGAAGGGCCTGGAAGCGTCGATCCAGGAAATCAGCGACCAGTTGCACAGCGAGTACACGATCAGCTACACGCCGAACAACCAGGCGGAAGGCGGCTTCCACCAGATCTCGGTGGAGGTGATCGGGCACAATTACCGGTGCGATACGAGGCCGGGGTACTGGGTAGCGCCGAAGCCGTAGGCGGGCATTGTCACGAATGCCTGAAATCAGCCGGTTCTTCGGTATTATTGTTCAGATGTATTACGACGATCACGAACCGCCGCACTTCCATGTCCGTTATTCCGGCCAGAAGGCGCTCGTCGCGATCGAGACGCTGGCTCTACTGAGAGGGCGTCTTTCACCTCGCGCACTCGGATTGGTGACGGAGTGGGCGGAGTTGCATCGTGCGGAGTTGGTGGAGGACTGGAACCTGGCGAGGGCGGAGGCGCAGCTCAAGCCCATTGCGCCCCTGGAGTAGATCATGTTGATGGACATCGTTGTCGCAAGAGCGCTCGGCGATTATCGCCTGCATCTTCGGTTCGAGGACGGCGTTGAGGGCGTGGTCGATCTCGCGCCTCATCTCAGCTTCCAAGGGGTCTTCGAGCCGCTGCGTGACCCCGCCTACTTCGCCCAGGTCCGGGTCGACCCGGACCTGGGCACCGTGGTTTGGCCGAATGGAGCGGATCTCGATCCCGACGTTCTACACGGACGCATCACCGGGACGCCGGTCTTGCAGGAGCACGACGTCCATTCGGCGCATTAGTTCAGCTAGTCGTTTCCGGCGATCTGTACGAACGGTTCCGGCGCGGTGCCGTCGACCACCGCGGCGGCGTCTTCGGCCGTGAAACTCTCCACCTTGGCGGAGATATTCATGGAGCAAAACTTGGGGCCGCACATGGAACAGAAGTGCGCGTCCTTGAAGCCGTCTTCGGGCAGGGTTTCGTCGTGCATGGAGCGCGCGGTCTCGGGATCGAGCGATAGCTCGAACTGGCGGTTCCAGTCGAAGGTGTAGCGGGCGCGGGACAGAGCGTCGTCGCGGTCGCGGGCGCCGGGGCGGTGGCGGGCGATATCGGCGGCGTGCGCGGCGATCTTGTACGCGATGAGGCCGGCCTTGACGTCGTCGCGGTTGGGCAGGCCGAGGTGCTCCTTGGGCGTGACGTAGCAGAGCATGGACGCACCGTACCAGCCGATCATGGCGGCGCCGATGGCCGAAGTGATGTGGTCATAGCCGGGAGCGATGTCGGTGACGAGCGGCCCGAGGGTATAGAACGGAGCCTCGTAGCACATTTCGTTCTCCTTCTGAACCTGCAGCTCGATCTGGTCCATGGGGATGTGGCCCGGGCCTTCGATCATCACCTGGACGTCGTATTCCCAGGCTATTTTGGTGAGCTCGCCGAGGGTTTTGAGCTCGGCAAATTGCGCCTCGTCGCTGGCATCGGCCACGCTGCCGGGGCGCAGGCCGTCGCCCAGGGAGAAGCTGACGTCGTGCTTCTGGAAGATTTTGCAAATATCTTCGAAGCATTCATAGAGCATATTCTGCTTGTGGTTCTTGACCATCCACTCGGCCAGGATGGAGCCGCCGCGGCTGACGATGCCGGTGACGCGCCTGGTGGTGAGCGGAATGTGCTGAACCAGGACGCCGGCGTGGATGGTCATATAATCGACGCCCTGCTCGGCCTGCTCCTCGATGACATCGAGCATGACCTGGCGGCTGAGGTCTTCGACGCGCCGCACGCGCGAGAGCGCTTCATAGATGGGCACCGTGCCAATGGGTATAGGCGAAGCCGTGATGAGGGCCTTACGAATGGCCGGAATATCGCCGCCGGTGGAAAGATCCATGACGGTATCGGCGCCGTACTTAATGGAGTATTGGAGTTTCTCGAGCTCGCCATCGACGTTGGAGAGGACCGAAGAGTTGCCGATGTTCGAATTGATCTTGCACGTGGAGGCAACCCCGATGCACATGGGCTCGAGGTTGGTGTGGTTGACGTTGGCCGGGATGATCATGCGGCCGCGGGCAGTCTCCGAGCGGACCAGTTCCGGCGCGATTTTCTCGCGTTGCGCGATGAAGTGCATTTCTTCGGTGACCATGCCCTGGCGGGCGTAATGCATCTGAGTGCGAATCTGGTCGTCTTTACGTTTAGCTACCCACTGAGTGCGCATGATGGCTCCTGTTGCCGCGGGCGGAACTTCATGAAAGGTCCCGCCCACGCCGGACTAAAAAAGGCCGGTTGCCCGGCCCGGGTTACTTCTTGTTCTTCTTGGGCTTTTTTACTTCCTTTTTTGGACTTCTGTCCTTTGCCATGGTAATCCTCCCTTATGGAGACGATTATACCCGCATGTCTCCATAGATGTTCAAGAGAGAGGCGATCAACGCGGCTTCCCTGAGAAGGCCGGTCCGTGTCAAGGGCAAACTGGGTCTTGGTTTTCCTCCAGCGGAATACCCACGCCTGTGCGCCCTCGGCTACCATCTTTCGCCCTGCGGGCTCTGTGCGCACTATGCTGCTTGCGGCTTGCCGTTTTGGTTGGGCAGGCGCTTTCGCCTGCCAATCATTTTGGCAATGAGGCCTCGACGAACTTCACCAGATCGGCGTGGTACTTGGCCGCCGAGGGCTGGTCGATGTAGACCATATGTCCCGCCTCGTAGTAGCCCAGGGAAATGTTGTTCTTCTTGATTTCGTCGGATGCCTTCAGGTGGGCGATGGTCCACTCCACGGGGTAGAAGGGGCAGGCGAAATCGTAGTATCCCATTCCCACAAAAAGATGCATGTGCGGATTTTTGGCGAAACCGTTCTCCAGGTTGACCACCGTATTGTATTCGCCGGACCACGGCGGCGCGTTCCCCGAGACGTAATAGAGGTTGTCATTCTTGTAGTTCAGGTCATTCCGGATGTAGGCCTCGAAGGCGGTGAGGAAACAGTCTTCGATATTGGCATTGCTGAAATCAAAGCTCGTATTGGTCGAGCCCGCATCCAGTTGGTAGCCGGCAAAGCGCGAATCCAGGCGCGACGTCATCAGGTGCCGATCGCGCAGCAGCTCGGTGCTGAACGGCCCCAACGGGACACGCAGGTCGAGCGAATCGATGAAGGTCTTGGAGAGTCCGGTGTATCGCGCCATGTCGGCCAGCACCTTGTCGCGCTGGGCTTGCGTGGCACGCGCGCCGTCAAACAGATATTCGAGGTATTCGCCCGAAGCAAATTCGCGCGCCTGTTTGGCCATCTGGTCCACCGTGAGCTTTTGCAGATCGGGCGCCAGCTTCTTGTGAAAATGCGCGGTCATGATTTCGGTGGGCAGGGTGGTCAACTGGCGCTGTTCGCCCGCGCCGGCGTTGACATCGAAGATCGCCGACAACAGCATCACGCCGTTAATGGGAATGTCGTGGTCGGTAAGGTAGCCGGAGAGGCCCGCCGCGCGCGTGGTGCCGTAGCTCTCGCCGCCGACAAAGAGCGGCGAACCCCAGAGGTTGTATTCGTTCAGGAAGCCGCGGATGAACTCGCCGAACGCCGCCAGATCGTTCTCCACTCCCCCAAAGTCGAGGCCATAGCTGGGCTTGTCCGGGCGGCTGAAGCCCGTGCCCATGGCGTCGATGAAGACCAGATCGCCGGTATCCAGCAGGCAGTTGGGATTGTCGACGTAGGTATACGGCGGCGGGGTTGCCAGGCCGTTCGAGTTCAGCTTCACCATCTTGGGGCCGAAGGCGCCCATGTGCAGCCAGATGGTGGCCGCGCCCGGTCCGCCATTGAATAGAAACCAGACCGGGCGTTTGGATTTGTCGGTGACGCCGTTCTTGGAATAGTAGATGTAGAACAGATGCCCCTCGGTGACGCCGCTGGTGGCCTGGTGGATGGGTATGAACCCGACGTGAGCGGTGTACTGGATGGTCTCCCCTTGCAGCGTAATCTGGTGCTGGGTGGTGACGGGTTGCGCGGGGTAGTTAATTCCCTGCATCGCTTCTTCCGAGTTGTAATTGAAGCGATAGAAGTCGTTGGCGGCGCCAGTGGCGCCCCGGCCGCGGCCCTGTGCAAAGGCTCCCACACCCGTGGCGGCGATGAGGCTGACGAAGAGGCAAAACTTGCGGATAAATCGTCCGTGGATTCTCATGGCATTTGCTCCTTGGTTGCGCCGCTTACTGGCGTGCCGCTTCGTTGACGAACCTGGCCAGGTCGCCCTGTAGCTTGGCGAGCGCCTGGTTGTCGACGTAGGTCATCTGCCCGGCCTCGAAATGACTGACGGTGATGTTGTGGGCGCGGACTACCGGCGACACGTTCAGGTGGGCCAGGGTAAACTCGGTCGCATAGAAGGGCGCAGTGAGATCGAAGTAGTTCACGCCCACGAAAAGGCGCAGGTTGGGGTTGCGGGCGAAAGCGCCTGCAAGGCTGGCGTCGTCGCTGCCGGTGGATGCGAACGCGCCGACGCCACCGCTCGACAGGTAGAAAATTCCGTTGCTGTTGCCGGCGAAGGTAAGCTCGTGCAGCAGGTAGGTTTCATAGGCTGTCTGCAAGCCGCCGGCGAGATTGCTCTGGTTGAAATCGATGGCGACGGCCGGGGCGCCGCCAAAACCACCACCGCCGCCGCCGCGCCCGCCGCCGGCCGCTGCCGGCATAAAGCCGCTCACGCGCGCATCGGAGTTTGAGAGTCCGCGGTGCTGGTCGCGCATCAGCTCGCTGTTAAAGCGGTCCACGGTAATGCGCAAGTTGTTGTTCACGATGAATGCCTTCGAGAGGCCGGTGAGCCGCGACAAGCCGGCTACTACCTTGGTGAATTCCTCGGGGGTCATGCGGTCGCCCTTGTAGAGCGCGTGCAGATACTCGCGCGAGGCAAACTGACGCGCCTGTCCCGAAATCTGTTCGGCGCTCATGGCGGTCAATTCCGGCGCCAGCTTCTTGTGATACCAGGCGGCCATGATCAGGCTCGGCAGCAGCGTCATGTATTGCTCATCGCCGGCGAGAGCGTCGGCACTCATCGTCATGGATAGCAGCACCACGCCCTGAACCGGGATCAGGTGTTCGTTGAGATAGGCGGCCAAACCGGCCACGCGCGCCGTGCCAAAATCCTCGCCGGCCAGAAACAGAGGCGAATTCCGGCGATTGTTCGTATTGATGAAACTGCGCACGAACTCTCCGATTGAAGCGATGTCGGCTGCCGTGTTCCAGAAGTTCGGGCCGCGGGCCGGCTGGTCGGGCCGGCTGAATGCCGTGCCCACCGGATTCACGAAAACCAGATCCGCCTGGCCGAGCAGCGTATGGGGATTGTCGGCCCACCCATAGGGGGCGAGGCCGGCGGTAGCGTCATTCATCCACCTCATCCGCTTCGGGCCCAAACCGCCAAACTCCTGCCAGGTTGCCGCCACGCCAGGCGCGCCGCCCAGGAAAAACAATACGGGGCGCGCCGCTTCGTCGCTGACGCCGTCTTTGGCATAGCTGGTGTAAAACAGATGGGCTTCCGATTGTCCGGTGGTCGCGTTGCGCAGGGGCATGTAGCCGACCCGCGCGGTGTAGGCGAGCGTTTCCCCGTTGACCGCGATCTTCTGGTGGGTTTCCGTGGGCGGGGCATCGGGAATCGCCGGTCCTGAACCCGCGGCCGTATCGTAATTGTAAAACTCGCTGGCGCCACCACCTCCGGCTGCAGTTCCACCCGCTTCGCCGCCGCGCCCAGCCGCATTCGCGGGCGCGCTTGCAGGCGCTCCGGCCTGTGGCGCTGCGGCGCCCCGGCCCCGGCCGCCCTGGCCCCAGGCTGTGAACGATA
>JBEKQS010000086.1:0-24675 GCA_049519475.1 Bryobacteraceae bacterium
CGTGGAGCGTGCGGGCCAGGCTGGATGCTGACAAAGCATTCGAAGCCGCAACCGACGCCTGGCAGGCCGGCACGGAACCGCCTTTCGACAGCATGACTACGGAGTTGCTGGAAGCCGCGGAGTTTTCTCCGGAGCTCACGCCGCTCGATCCGCAGCCGAAAGCGCCGCGGATTTTCGAAATGCGCGTCTACCAGACGCGGACGCTGAAGGAACTGAGAGGCCTCAAGGAACGATTCGCGGAAGCCGAAGTCAAGATCCTCGCCAAAGCCGGCTCGCAGCCCATCCTGTTCGGGGCCACGGCGATCGGTCCCGACAATCCCAACCTCACGTGGATGATCGCATTTGAAGATATGGCGGCCCGCGAGAAATTCAACGCGGCCTTCGCCGCCGACCCCGACTGGATCAAGCTGAGGCAGCAGTCACTGGATCGCTACGGACAGATCCCGAGCATCCGGCGAATCACACTCTATCGGGCCACGGCCTATTCGCCGATCCGTTAGTATCACGACCGCGAGATTGGGTGCTATTAGAACACCGCTTGTTGACGCGCGCGGCTCCGATCAGAGCCACTTCGGCCCCCAGGCACGCCACCAGCGAGTACTCTATGCCTTCGGTTTCGGCCGCGTGGCGTTGATTGTGCCTTCAACCGCTATCCTTCACAATGGGAAACGTGCGCATCCTGCTGGTGGAAGATGAGTCTCGCGTAGCCGGCTTCATCGCCCGTGGCTTGCGCGAACAGTCCTACGCCGTCGATATCGCGCGCGACGGCGAGCAGGCCATTTATCACGCCACCGTCAACCACTACGACCTCGTGATTCTCGATGTCATGCTTCCCATCAAAGACGGCCATGCCGTCTGCCGTGAGCTGCGCAGCGCCGGTTTCTCCGCCCCCATTCTGATGCTGACCGCGCGGGATGAAGTCGACGACCGCGTCGCCGGCCTCGATTCCGGCGCCGACGACTATCTCGCCAAGCCCTTCGACTTCAAGGAGCTCCTCGCTCGCCTGCGCGCCCTCCTGCGTCGCGCCAAAGTGCTGCGGGCGCAGGTCTGCCATGTCGGCGATCTCGCGCTGAACACCGCCAGCCACTCTGTCACCCGCGCCGGCAAGCCGGTCAGCCTCACCGCCAAGGAATACGCCCTTCTGGAATTTCTGGTGCTCAATGAAGATCGCGTGGTGGGCCGCGAGCAGATCGCGCAGCACGTCTGGGACGAAAATTTCGATCCCTTTTCCAATGTCATCGACGTCTACATCAAACGGCTGCGCGCCCGCCTCGAAAGCGGCGGCGCCGGCCGGCTGATCCGCACCCGCCGCGGGGAAGGCTACGTCCTGAGCGCCAGTCCGGGAGCCGCCGATGATTAACAGCTTCCGCTTTCGCCTCACGCTCTGGTACCTGCTGTTCTTCTCGCTGCTATTCGTTCTGTTCAGCCTGTTTCTCCACGGGGTGCTCTCCCACGCGCTCCAGCGCCGCCTCGACGAAGGTCTCGCGGTGGAGGCCAACACCGCCGCCGCGATGCTCCAGGATGAGTTCGACGAGATGAAGGGCAATGTCCGCGCGGCCTCTTCCGAAGCCGTCTCCGGCATGCGCTTGCATGGCAGCCTGGTTGCGGTTGTCTCCGGCAACCGCTTGCTCGCCGCCAGCACTCCGCTTCCGCAATCGCAGGTGGATTTCATTGCCGCGCGGGCCGCCGTCGATCCCACGGCCGATCTCGCCGTGGCTGTCCCCCAGGTGCAGCCGAACGGCGCGCGCGCCGCGGTGCACCGTGTCAAAGTCGGCGGCCAGGAATACCAGATCGTCGCGCTCCAGTCTCGCGACGAACTCGTGGAGGATCTCGCGGTGGTGCGCCGCGTCACGTTGCTGGCGCTGCCCCTCGTCATCGTGCTCGCTGGCTTCGGCGGCTACTGGCTCGCCAGCCGCAGCCTCGCCCCGCTCGGCTGGATGGCCCAGCAGGCCCATCGCATCACGGACAGCAATCTCAATACCCGCCTCGAAATCGGCAATGCCGCCGACGAGCTGGCTGTCCTCGCCGCTTCCTTCAACGAGCTGCTCTCGCGCCTCGACCTTTCCTTCGAGAGCATGCGCCGCTTCGTCGCCGACGCCTCTCACGAGCTCCGCACGCCCCTTTCCATTATTCGCGGCGAGGCCGATGTCGCGCTCTCTCACGAGCGCACCGCCGCCGAGTACCGCGAATCGCTCGCCATCATCCTCGATGAATCCCGCCGCCTCTCGCGCCTAGTCGATGACCTTCTGAACCTCGCCCGCGCCGACACCGGGCGCCTCAAGCTGCAATCCGCGGAGTTCTATCTCAACGATCTGCTGGCAGAATGTTGCCGCTCCGCGCAATCGCTCGCCGCCGCCCGCGGCATCGCGCTCGAATGCCGTCCCGCCGAGGACGCGCCCTTCCGCGGCGACGAGGAACTGCTGCGCCGAATGGTGATGAACCTGCTCGATAACGCCATCCGCTACACGCCCTCGGGCGGCAAAGTGTCGGCCGCGCTCGAAGCGCAGGATTCCCAGCTCCGCATCCGCATCGCCGACACCGGAGTGGGCATTTCCCCCGACGACGCCCCGCACGTGTTCGAGCGCTTTTACCGCGCCGACACCGCCCGCTCCCGCCAGGATGGCGGCTTTGGTCTGGGCCTTGCCATTGTCAGGTGGATCGCCGAATCGCACCGTGGCGAAGTGGACCTCGCCACCACCCCAAACGCCGGCAGCACTTTTACCGTCACGCTTCCCCGTTGAGGGCCCGCTGATTCATCGTCTGTTCATGTCCCGAATTCTATACTGAAGTTTCTTCCCATGAAGTGCGTTCCGCCAACCCTGGCACAGGCCTCGCCCTTTGCCTGCCGGTATGGTTCCGCTGGCTCTCGCCGTACGCGCCGGCTTTCGGATGGTGCAATCTTTGGCCAAAACCACGACCGTCGACGAGAGGTTACACTGTGTCTACCTGCAAAGCGCCGATTTTGGCGCCGCACGCGCGGGTCGGAAGGTCGGCCGTAAGCCGTACCCGATAGTTTTTATGCTAGTCGGAAAGTAAGGAGAAACTGATGCGACGATTCTGCTTTGTAACATTCATAGTGATCGCGACGTTGGCGATCATCGCTCTAGCCCAACAGGCTCCCGCGACGGGACCCTACAAAGTTCTTAAGACCGCCAAAGTCGGCGGCGACGGCGGTTTTGACTATGTATATGCCGACGTGGACGGCCGCCGGCTATATGTTCCGCGTTCCGGCGCCAACCCGCGGGTTTCCGTTTATAACCTGGACACCCAAGAGCCGGTCGGCGAAATTCCCAAGACCGGCGGGCACGGCGCTGCCGTCGATCCAAAGTCCGGTCATGGCTTCGCCAGCAGCAAACCGGTCGCCATGTGGGATACCAAAACCCTCGCGCTCATCAAGACCATCGACGTGCAGGGCGGCCCCGACGGCATTCTCTTCGATAACTTCAATCAGCGCGTGTGGATCTTCAGTCACGGCGCCCCCAACGCCACCATCATCGATACCAAGGATGGCTCCATCGTTGGCACGCTGGATCTCGGCGGAGCGCCCGAACAGGCCGTTACGGACGGCAATGGCCACATGTATGTCGATCTCGAGGACGTGGATAAGATCGCCGTCGTCGACACCAAGGCACTCAAGGTCACCGGCACATACGCTCTCGAAGGCAAAGGCGGCGGCCCCGCCGGCCTGGCCTTTGACGTGAAGAATCACGTCCTGTTCGCCTCTTGTCACGAACCGGCGACAATGGTAATTCTGAATTCCGATACTGGCAAGATTCTCGCTACTCTGCCGATTGGCGCTGGGACCGATGGCGCCACCTTCAATCCCAACACCCTGGAGGCCTTCAGCTCGAATGGCGACGGCACCCTTACGGTGATCAAGGAAAACAGCCCCACCAGCTTCGTTGTTGAGCAGAACGTGGCGACCATGCCCCGTGCCAAGACGCTAACCATGGACACGAAGACCAACCACGTGCTGCTGATCGCCGCCGAGTACGGGCCGCCGCCTGCTCCGCCCGCCGACGCTCCCAAGGACGCCCAGAAAAAGGGTGGCCGCGGCCCGCGCGCGCCCATGCTTCCCGACTCCTTCTCGATCGTCGTAGTCGGCAAGTAGCCGCCCGATCCGAGCCGCAACCGTCAGGGAGAGGTGTTCCGCAAGAGCATGACCTCGAGTAAGGGGCGCCTCCGCGCCCCTTGCAAGCGTTCCAAAGGTACTACAATGTCGCACAACGAACACAAGACCTGCTATGTTGCCGCCCTGGCGATGGCGATTTGTTGCCTGCTTGCTCCCTCGTTAGCGCGGGCGCAGGGTGGGCCGCCTTACTACACGAACGATCCGGGAACGCCCGGCAATCACAATTGGGAGATCAACCTGGGATACATGCCGTTCTTATACAGCGGTATGTCAAACACTCACACGCCGGACGTCGATATCAATTACGGCCTGGGCGATCGAATCCAACTGACCTTCGAGAATGCGTGGCTGCGCGACAAGGACAGCGCGGACCCCGCAAAATATGGCGTGGGTCAGGATCAACTCGGCGTGAAATGGCGGTTTTACGACAACGACAAGACTGGCCTCGGAATATCCCTCTTCCCGCAGGTTTCGATCAACAATCCGGATCATTCGGTCCAACGTGGCATCACTCCGCCGGGAGCCAGCTTGCTCTTGCCCATAGAATTTACAAAGAAATTGGGGCCGGTCGATATCAACTGGGAAGTTGGGTACAACGCGGTTCATCTGGGGCCTGATGGGTGGCTCGCAGGTTTTGTGGTCGGGCACGATATATCCAAGAACCTGGAATTGGATGCCGAATTCTACTCCCTTTCAACATTCAATCATTCGAACAACCAACAAACGCTGGACGGAGGAATACGTTACAAGTTGCACCCGCCATTTATTCTCCTGCTGATGGCCGGACGAAGCGTAGCGCCCGTGCGCAATGGCCAGCCTTCTTTCGTAGGCTATTTCGGTATGCAGTTCCTGCTTCCGCCGAAGCCGTTCGAGTAGAAGTTGATTTAGTACCTGGTTTCAGAAGTTCGCTCGCGTATCGTCAGACCGCTTGCTGACGCGCGCACCTCCGCTCAGAGCCGCGACCGTTAGGGAGCGGTCTTCGTGGAATACGATATCGTTTAGGAAATGGTGTACTTAGTTCCCGCCGCCCCGCCCTCCCTGCACGATGGGCGCGGGCGGCGCGCCGGTTGTGGGGAGCGGCTTCAGTCCCCTTCCCGTAATGGACTGATTGTACGCGTCGACGTCCTTATCTAACAGCGACTTATATTGCGCCTGCACGGCCTGCAGTTGTTTCTCCAGACCCAGTACCAGGCCGTACGCGGTTTCCGTCGGCGGGTAATCGCCGCTGCCGGCCACATCCCCCGCGCCGCCGCCAATCTCGCCTTCCAACCACATGAAATTCAGATAGAGCTGATATTGCGTGACGAAATACTTATCGTCGCTCAGCGCTTCGGACCGCGAAATCAACTTGTACTCCACGTCCTGCATCTTCTGGTCGATTTCGTTCATGGCCCTCAGCAACGCTTCCTTGCCGCTTTGGCCCTTGACGTCCTTGCTTTCATCCTCCAGTTGGCGGCGCATCCACTCCAGTTGGTTCGTCATGTCGGAAACCGTGCTGATATCGTCGCGAACCTTCAGTTGCAGGCGTGCCGACGCTTGTAAGTCGGCATCCGTTCCATGCGCGTCCGGCATCCGCAGGATGTCGATGGTTTGCGTATACTTCTGGCCGTCCACCGTCGCATGCAGCGTGAATTCTCCAGGCCCCACCAGCGGCCCCGGTTCGTTCTGAGAAATCCCCCAGTGAGTGATAGTGCGGGTATCCCTGTTTTGAAAACGCGGCTCCTCCCAAATGTGCGGGTCTCCCGGCGGAGTTGTGCGCAGGGCCACCAACCGCGGCGGGTCGTAGTGCATGTCCCAGGACGCTCGATTCCATCCGGCGCTGCCGGTGATGTTCGGCAGCTTGCGAACCACCGCGCCGCTCGCATCCAGCACTTCGAGTTCGATCGGGCTCTTAGGAGCTTCCTTCAGCACGAAGGTCCAATCGGCGCGCCCGCCGCGGGCTTGCCGGTAAGTGGGCCGCGGCCGTACGTCGCGACCACCAGGTCGTGCGTCTGCTTCTGCACGACAATCCACGACACCGGAGCCGCCGGCAGTCCGTCCTTCATCTGTTTCCAGTGGGCCCCATCGTCCAGGGTGTAAAACAGCGCGTGGCCGGTGCCGGCGAACAGCATGCCCTTCTGATTCGGATTCTCCGCAATCACGCGCGCGTAGGAAAGCGGGTGTCCCGTGGGCAGATCGCCCGTGATCTTAGTCCACGTCTTCCCGAAATCGGTGGTCTTATAGAGCCATGGATCGCGGTTGTCCATCAGGTGGAAGTCCACGGCTACATATGCCGTGGCGGGGTCGAAATGCGAGGGCTCGATCTTTGAGACCACGCCCAGGGTTCCGGGCAGGCCCTTGAGATTCGCCGTGACATCGTGCCATCCGTCGTCGCCGCCATTGGTGGTGTACCAGATCTTACCGTCATTGGTTCCGGCCCAGATGAGACCCTTCCGGATCTCCGAGGGCGCAATCGAAAAGACCACCTCGCCGTAAAATTGGCCGAGGTTGTCGCCCACGATGCCGCCCGAAGAAACAATGTACTTAGGATCGTTGTGCGACAGGTCTTTGCTGATCTCCCTCCAACTCGTTCCGCCGTTGGTGGTGCGCAAGATCACCTGGCAGCCGTAATAAACCGTGTTGTGATCGAAGGGATCGATCACCAGCGGTGGCGTCCAGTGGCAGCGGTACTTGACTTTATCGGGCTCCGAATCGAGCGTATGTAGCCACGGGCTCACCGAGCGCGCAACCTTAGTCTTGTAATCGTAAGTGGTTACTTCGTTGCCATAACAGGATGCCCAGATGAAATCGGTGTTGGTAAGATCCGGTACCGTGAAGCCGGATTCGCATCCGCCCAATCCGTGATCCCACGTCCCAACGGTGGTCCCTCCGCCTCCGCCGAAGCCACCACGGCCCCCGCCGCCGCCACCGCCGCGTCCGCCTCGGCCTCCTGCCTGAGTCGTCTGGCCTGGCACGTTCGCTCCCGCCTCCTGCACCGTGCTGAGCCCGCGCATGGTGCCGTCGTCCTGCATGTTGCCGTAGATGTGGTACGGCACATCGTTGTCCACCGCTACGTGATACATCTGCCCGATCGGCAGCGTAACGCGCCCCGGCGTGGTGCCGTGGTCGGTGGTGAAGTACATCCCGCCATCGTGCGTGACCAGGATGCGGTTGGCGTTGGTGGGGTCGATCCAGATGTCGTGCGTGTCGCCGCCCCAAGGCCGAGTCGTAAAAGTCTTGCCCCCGTCCGTGGAAACCCAGAAGCTGCTGTTAGCCACCAGCACTTCGTCGGGGTTGGATGGGGAAACGTCGATGTGGATGTAATAGCCGGCGCGCCCGATCAGGGCCCGCTGCCAGCTCCCGTTGGCCCAGTTCTCGCCCCCGTCGTCGGAGCGCCAGATCGATCCCTGGTCGGCCGTCTGAATCAGCGCGTAAATGCGCTTCGGGTTGCTGGGCGCGATCGCCACATCCACCTTGCCCACCGGAGGCTTCGGCATGCCATGGCCCTCGATGCGCTTCCATGTCGCGCCGCCGTCGTGCGTGATGTACACGCCGCTGCCCGGGCCGTGCGCCGTAAATTCGCTCTCCGGCAAGCCGCTGAACATGCCGTACGGGTGCATCACCACGCGCCACGCGCCGGCCATCAGCGTCTTGGGATCGCTCGCGTCCATGGAGAGGCCGGAGCAACCCGTGTCGGCGTCCACGAACAAGGAACGGTCCCACGTCTTCCCGCCGTCCAGCGTGCGGAACACGCCGCGCTCCTGCTGCGGGCCCGTCAGGCGTCCCGCCGCGCAGACAAAAACAATGTCGGGGTTTACCGGGTTCACGACGATGCGGCCGATGCGGCCAGTCTCGCGCAGTCCCATGTTGGTCCAGGTGGCGCCGGCGTCGGTGGTTTTGTAGACGCCGTCGCCCATCATGTCGCTATCGCGGATTGCCCACGCTTCGCCGGTTCCAGCCCATACGACGTCGTGATTCGACCGCGACACCGCCAGCGCCCCAATCGCCTGCACCGGCTGGCCATCGAAGACCGGGACAAAACTCTGGGCTGAGTTGGTGGACTTCCACACGCCGCCGGATGCCGCGCCGACATAGTAGGTGGTCGGATCGCCGGGAATGCCGGCGGCCGCCGAAATGCGATTGCCCACGGCCGGCCCCATGAACTTGAAAGTGGGATTGGCCGGCGGCGGGGCGGCCGCGAATCCACCGCCGCGTTGCGCGGCTGCCGGCGTCACACTCAGAACGATACCCGCTAAGCCGGCGACCAGGGTGCGGCGCCAGCGATTCGGCAAAAACACAATAGGTTGGAGCATAGGAGATTCCCGGTATTGAAGTTTATAAGATTGTCCTACCTGCCTGCAAGCGATTTCACGCGTTTGCAGCGGACGCCTCACTCCGATATGCTTCGCGTATGCGCAATCGCTGGATCGTCATCGCCGTGGCCGCGTTCGCCCTTATCGCTTTTTCCCAGCCGGCCTCGCGCAAAAACGATTACCCGGTCGCCCCCATCCCATTCGGCAGCGTCCAGATCACCGACACTTTCTGGACGCCGCGGCTCGAAAACAATCGCACGGTTTCGATTCCCGCCCTGCTCGATCGCTTTGACCGGATGGGCCGCAATCCCGACCTGCGGCTCATCGAGGCGGCCTGCTACTCGCTCGCGCAGCACCCCGACGCGGCCTTGCGCGCGCGCATCGACGGCAAGCTTGACGCCATCATTCAGCGGATTCGCACGCAGAAGCACGTCTGGTCCACCAATGGCGATGGCTCCACGTTGAACGCCGGCAACTTCCTCGAAACCTCCGCGGCTTATTTCGAAGCCACCGGCAGCCGCAAACTGCTCGACGTCGCCATCGAGATCGCCGACGATCTGGACGCCGTTTTCGGGCCCGACAAGCGCCACGACATCTCCAGTCACGAGGGCGTCAAGCTCGGCCTGGTGCGCCTGTACCGCGCGACCGGCAACGCCAAGTACCTGAGGCTCGCCAAATTCTTCCTGGATACGCGCGGCAATTCCGCCGGCCGGACCAAACTCTACGGCGCCTACGCCCAGGATGCCGAGCCCGTGAAGCAGCAGGCCCGCGCCATCGGCCACGCCGTGCGCGCCACCTGCCTCTATGCGCCGCTCACCGATATCGCCGCCCTCACCAACGACTCCGATTATGTCAAGGCCACCCAGCGCATCTGGGAAGACGCCGTCTCCAAGCGGACCTACCTGACCGGCGGCGTCGGCACGTATCGCCACGAAGAGAACTTTGGAGACGATTTCGATCTGCCGAACCTCACCTGCTGGAATGAAATCTGCGCTGCCTACGGCAACACTTTGTGGAACCACCGGCTCTTCCTGCTCACCGAGGATTCGCGCTACGCCGACATGATGGAGCGCATCCTCTACAACGGGTTTCTGGCGGGCGTCTCACTCGCCGGCGACAAATATCTCTACCAGGCGCCCTTGATGGCGTACGGCAGTTTCACCAGGCAGGCCGCCTTCGGTCCCGATTGCTGCCCGACCAATGTCGCGCGCCTGCTGCCGCAATTGGGCAGCCTGATTTACGCGCAAGGCGACCCGGGTCTCTACGTCAACCTCTTCGTCGCAAGCAAAGCGCAAACCAAAGTGCGCAACGTGAAGGTGGACCTGGCGCAGGAAACCGACTACCCGTGGAACGGCGCCGTGAAGCTCACTGTGAGCCCGCAATACTCTTGGCGCTTCCCGCTCTTCATCCGCATTCCTGGATGGGTGCGCAGCCAGCCCATGCCGATGCTGCTCTACAAGTACCTGGCGCCGCCGCAACCGCCGGTCTCGATCACCATCAACGGCCGGCCCGTCACCTACTCGACCGACCGCGGCTACGCGCGTATCGAGCGCGAATGGAACACCGGCGACGTGGTCGAGTTCAACTTGCCGATGGAAATTGAGCAGGTGGTGGCGCGCGACGAAGTGGCCGACGACCGCGGTCTGGTGGCCTTTGAGCGCGGTCCCCTGGTCTATTGCGTCGAGCGCGCCGACAACCCGGCCGGCATTTTCAACCTGGTGGCGCCGTCGGCCGCCAAAATGCAATTCGCCTACCAAGAGGCCCTGCTCAACGGCGTTGGCGCTTTGACTGGTAGCGCTGTCTCGCTCAGCCGCGGCGCCGACGGAGTATCGCTGAACCGCCAGGCGCAGCCGATGGTAGCGATCCCGTATTACGCGTTCGGCAACCGCGGCGCGTCGGAGATGTCGGTCTGGCTGGCGCGCGACGAATCGAAGGCCCGCGTGGCGCCGCGTACGTCTCTGGCTTCCACCGCCAGGGCCACTTCATCGGTGGGCAACGGCGCGGTCGCCGAAAATTATCCCGGCCACAAACCGCCCACGCCGGAGCAGCGCTGGTACCCCAATTCGCAGGATGGCTCGGGCGAGATTTCGGCCATCCAGGACTCGCTCGAACCCATCAGCTCGGAGGACGGCAACGCCCCGTATCTGCGTCTGCATCCGCAGAGCGGCGACAGCGCCTGGATCCAGTACTCGCTCGCCAGGGCCGCGCGCGTCTCTTCCGTCGAAGTCTATTGGAAAGACGACAAGCAATACTGCGTGCCGCCGAGAGGGTGGCGACTGTTATATAAGGACGGGAACGAGTGGAAGCCCGTCCATGCCACCGCGGCCTACGGCGTGGAGCGCGACAAGTTCAACCGGCTCGCGTTCGATGCCGTGACCACCTCGGAGTTGCGCATCGAAATCCAATTGCAGCCCCGCACCTTCAAGAAAGGCGACCTCGGTCCGCCCGACGCCAACTATCTGCCACAGGACCTCACCTGGTACGAAGGCGGGGTGATCGAATGGCGGGTGAACTGACCCGGGCCGGGGCCGGTTTGGCCTAACCAGGGCTACTCGCCGGCCGGCTTGCTTTCCAGACTTTGCGCGCCCATATCCTGAGCCAGAATCAACCGGCGGGCGTGGTCGCGGATGCGCGGCAGACGCGTCCAAAAGATGAGAGCGGCGGTCAGGCAGATTCCGCCACCGATGACTACGGCTCGAGGCGCGCCCAGATGGTCGGCCACAAAGCCGCCGCACAGGGAGCCGAATGGCGCCATGCCCATCATCGTCATGGCGTAGATGGACATCACGCGGCCGCGCAGACGGTCGGGGACCATGCTCTGGATGAGCGTGTTGGATGCGCCCATCTGGATCATCATGGAGAAACCGACGGGCACCAGAATGGCGGTGGAGAGCCAGAAGGTGTGCGAGAAGGAGAAGGCGATGAGCCACAGACTGAAGCTGGTGGCGGCCATGGCGGCCCAGCGGCCCAGGCCCGCGAGGTGCTGCCGGCTGGCCAGGATCAGCGCCGCCGCAAGCGCGCCGATGCCGGTCGACCCCATCAGCCAGCCCATGGCCTTGGGGCCGCCGTGCAGGATGCGGTCGGCGAAGGCCGGCATGAGCACGCTGAAAGGCATGCCGGCCAGGCTGACGACGCCCAGCAGAGCCAGCAGCAAGTGCACCGGAGGATTCTGAATCACGAAACGGAAGCCTTCGATAATGTTTTTGAGCGGCGAGCCTTCCCGCGGAGCGGGTTTGAAGGGCTCGACGCGCATCATCAGCAGTCCCGCAATTACGGCGATGTAGCTGGCGCCGTTGGCGAAGAAGCACCAGCCCTCGCCGATGACGGCTATCAGCAGGCCGGCGATGGCCGGACCGACTATGCGCGACGCGTTGAACATGGAAGAGTTCAGCGCGATGGCGTTCATGAGGTCGGCCCTGCCGACCATCTCCACGATGAAGGACTGGCGCGCGGGGATGTCGAAGGAGTTGACCACGCCGAACATCGCCGAGAGCGCGAAGATGTGCCAGACCCGCACCGTGTTGGTCAGGGTTAGAGCCGCGAGGACGAAGGCCAGCAGCATGGAGGCGGTTTGGGTGGCGATGACCACGCGCCGGCGGCTGTAACGGTCGGCGACGATGCCGGCGATGGGGGAGAGCAGAAAGAGCGGAATCTGTCCGGTGAATCCGATGCCGCCCAACAGCACCAGCGATCCGGTGATGCGGTAGACCAGCCAGGCCTGCGCCAGGTTCTGCATCCAGGTGCCGCACAGCGAAATGAGCTGGCCCGCGAAAAAGAGCTGGAAGTTGCGATATTGCAGGGCGCGCAGGGTGGCGGGAAGTTTCAGCACTTCTTCCATTTTAGCGGGCGGGGAAAGGGAACCGCGGCGGCGAATGTGTGTGCTCGATTCGGGGAAACCACTCCCTCACGGTCGTGGCTCGCATTCGAGTGCGCGGCCTCGAAACGAGCCGCGCGCGTTAGCAAGCGGCATCCGGATGCGCAACGCCTACGCCGATAACCAGGCGGCGCCGATCTCATCCAGGATGCGGGCGGCTTCGGCGGCGGGGTCGGCGGCGCGCGTGATCTGACGGCCGATTACCAGGTAGTCGGCTCCATCGCGCATGGCGGCGGCGGGCGTGGCGACACGCTTCTGATCGCCCCAGGCGGCTCCGCGGGATCGCACGCCGGGCGTGACTAAGATGGGCTTCGGGCCGAGCGACTGGCGCAGAGCGGCGGCTTCCAGCGGCGAGGCAACGATGCCGTCGATGCCCAGCGATACGGCCTTGCGGGCGCGCCGCTCCACCAACTCGGGAATCGTTTGGTTGCCGCCCAGGTCCTCGAGGTCTTCGGGGCCGAAGCTGGTGAGGACCGTGACGCCGAGCAGTTGCAGACCGGAGTCGCCGCGGCCTTCGACAGCGGCGCGCATCACTGAGCCCACCGCGTGCACGGTGAGGAATCGCACGCCGGTACGGGCCACCTGCACGGTGGCGCGCCGGACGGTTTCGGGAATGTCGTAGAGCTTGAGGTCGAGGAAGACTTCCTTGCCTTCGTCGATCAGCTCGCGGACGAACGCCACGCCGGCTCCGGCGTAGAGCTCCATGCCGATTTTGTAGAAGTTCACGCAGCCGCCCAGGCGCGCCACCAGGGCGCGGGCCGCATCGGCCGAGTCCAGATCGAGAGCGACGATGATGGGGTTTCGAGTCATATCAGGTGGATAGGTTTCGGGCCGCGCGGCAACACGCGGCCGATGCGGTAGGCGCCGTCGAACGCGCGTTCCAGCGAGGCGGCATCTGTCTCAGGCAGCGAGATGAGCAGGCCGCCGGCGGTTTGCGGATCGTAAAGCAGATTCTCGATTTCGGTCGGCAGTTCCCTAGCGGTTTCGACGGCGCAGGAGGCGAAGTCGCGGTTGTTGTGGAGTCCGCCGGAAAGCGCGCCCAGGCGGGAGTATTCGATGGCGCCCGGGAGAAAGCGGATCTGATCGACGGCGATTTCGAGCGTGACGTCGCTGGCGAGGGCCAGCCCTCGCGCGTGGCCGATGAGTCCGAAGCCGGTGACGTCGGTGCAGCCGTGGACGTCGTAAGCGAGCATGGCTTCACAGGCGGCGCGGTTGAGGGTCGTCATGGATTCGACGGCGGCGGCAATGTGGGCTTCGGCCGCGATGCCGCGCTTCAAGGCCGTGGCGATTACGCCGGTGCCGATTTGCTTGGTGAAGACCAGTGCGTCCCCGGGACGCGCGCCCGCATTTGCCTTGACGCGGGCGGGATGGATTGTGCCGGTGACGGCATAGCCGAATTTCATTTCGTCGTCGGACACGCTGTGACCGCCCAGGATGGAGCATTCGGCCTCGCGCATTTTTTCGGCGCCGCCCTTGAGGATCTGCTCCAGCGAGGCCAGATCTCCCTTGGCGGGATAGGCCAGGATGGAGAGCGACGAGATGGGGCGGCCGCCCATGGCATAGATGTCGCTCAAAGCGTTGGTGGCGGCGATAGCGCCGAAGGTATACGGGTCGTCGACCATCGGGGTGAAGAAGTCGACTGTCTGCACGAGGGCCAGGTCCGGCGTGAGCTGGTATACGCCGGCGTCATCGGCGGTATCGAAACCGATCAGCACGTTGGGGTTGGCCCAGCGGGGCACGTTGGCCAATACCTGATCCAGAATTTTGGGACTGAGCTTGGAGGCGCAGCCCCCGGCTTTGACGCGGGCGGTGAGTCGGTTGAGCTGGGTGGTTTGTTCCATAATTTGGCCGCTCCTCGGCACTCCTACAACGGTGGCGGCCGGTAATTACTATAATAGCGGGGATGCGACGCACGTCTGTGTTCTCTGTTTTTCTGCTGCTGGGGCTGGCGCTGACGCTGGTTTCCCGGGAGCCGCAAACCGACCCGCGGCTGAAGAAAGCTTCCCGCGCGGCCGAACACGCCGGGTGGATTCAGGTCCATCTGGAAGGCACGCCGGGCGAGATCGGATTCCAGCACGGATACCTGCTCTCGGCCGAGATTCAGGACAACTTCCGCACCATCTCCACCGAGATGGCGCACGACGAGAAGAAAGACTGGGAGTTCTTCCGCAAGACCGCGCAGGAAATTCTCTGGCCGCACGTGGAACAGGAATACCGCGACGAGATGCTGGGCATTGTGGAAGGCCAGAAGACGCGCGGGGGCAAGCTGGACATCTGGGACGTAGTGGCCATGAACGCGTGGCTGGAGCTGCCGTATTACGACAAGTGGCTGGAGAAGAGCAAGCCGGGCATCACGATTTCCGGCAATGTGGCGGACCATTGTAGCGCCTTCGTGGCGACCGGTAAGTACACGCGCGACGGGCGCATCGTGATCGGTCACAACAACTGGACCAGCTACTCTTCGGGTGAGCGGTGGAACATCATGTTCGACATCGTGCCGGCGGCGGGCAACCGCATCCTGATGGACGGCGAGCCGGGAGTGATCCACAGCGCGGACGATTTCGGCGTGAACTCGGCCGGCATCGTGATCACCGAGACCACCATCAGCGGGTTCAGCGGATTCGACCCGAAAGCGGTTCCGGAATTCGTGCGGGCGCGCAAGGCCATGCAGTACGCGGGCTCGATCGACGACTTCGCGCGCATCATGAAGGACGGCAACAACGGCGGATACGCCAACACCTGGCTGGTGGCGGACAGCAGGAATAATGAAGTGGCGAGCCTGGAATTGGGGCTGAAGAATACCGTTCTCGCGCGCACGAAGGACGGTTTTTTCGTAGGCTCGAATTTTCCCAACGACCCCAAGCTGAGGAAGGAAGAAACGGATTTCGACCCGGACGACAAGGGCAACAGCGAGAACGCGCGGCACGCCCGCTGGCTGACGCTGATGGAGCAGAACAAGGGCAAGATCGACGTGGCGGCGGGGCAGCGATTTCTGGCGGACCATTTCGACAGCTTCACCGGGAAGAGCGAGCCGAGCGAGCGCACGCTGTGTGGGCATATCGACCTTTCCCCGCGCGGCATGGGCGCCTGGCAGGGGCCGTATGCGCCGGCCGGAGCCGTGCAGAACAAAGTGACGGACGCCGCCGGGGCGGGGAAGATGTCGCTGACGGCGTCTCTGGGACACGCCTGCGGCCTCGACTACAAGGCCGGCGATCACCTCGCGCAGCATCCCGAGTTCGCCTGGTACAAACCCATCCTGCACGATATGAACGCGCGCGGCTGGGCGAAGTTCAAGGCAAAGTAACGTGACCTTCGAGAGCGTTCGCCAGATCGCGCTGTCGCTGGACAACGTGACGGAGGGCACTTCGTACGGCACGCCCGCATTCTTCGTGAAGCGGGTGTTGTTCGCGCGGTGGCGGCCCGATCTCGACTCGCTGGTGGCGAAAGTGGATTTCGACCGGCGCGAGGAGATGATGGCGGAAGATCCGGAGACATACTACATTACCGATCACTACCTCAACTACGAGTGGGTCCTGGTGCGGCTGGCTCGCATGGCGCCGGATGCCATGGCGGATGTGCTGCGCATGGCATGGAAGGCGGCGGCCGGCGCGCGCCAGGCAACCATGCCGCCCAAGCGCGCATCTACTAAGAGGAGCCCCTCATGAAGCTACCGATCTGCCTCCTTTTCGCCATCTTCACCGCTACCGCCCAACAGCCGGCCGCCGCCACGCGGCCCGATGCGCTGCATGATTTGAGCGCGCAACTGGAAGCGCTCTCGCACCGCGTCAGCCGGGCGGTGGTGCAGATCTTTGCGACCGGCTACGTGCTGAACGACGAACGCGAGTCCGGCTCGAACGCGGCCATCGTGACGCGGCAGCGGGCTACGGGATCGGGCGTGGTGGTGTCGGCGGACGGATACATCGTGACCAACGCCCACGTGGTATCGAACGCGCGCCAGGTGCGGGTACGGCTGGCGGACGAATCGCCGGGCGGGGCGACGGGCGGCACGAACGCCGCGATGCAGCCATCCGGCAAGATTCTGGAGGCGCGCATCGTGGGTGTGGACCGCGACACGGACCTCGCGGTTCTCAAGGTCGAGCGCACCGATCTGAATCCGCTGCCGCTGGGCGATTCCGATATGCTGCACCAGGGCCAACTGGTGATGGCGTTCGGCAATCCGCTGGGCCTTGAGAATTCCGTCAGTATGGGCGTGGTCAGTTCGGTGGCGCGGCAGATCAAACCCGACGACACCATGATCTATATCCAGACCGATGCGCCCATCAACCCCGGCAACAGCGGCGGCCCGCTGGTGGATGCGGACGGCCGCGTGATGGGCATCAACACGTTCATTCTTTCGCAATCGGGCGGCAGCGAAGGGCTCGGTTTCGCCATTCCGAGCAATATCATCAAGAACGTGTACGCCCAGATCCGCCAGGAAGGCCACGTGCACCGCAGCCAGATCGGCGTGTTCGCGCAGACCATCACGCCCCAGATGGCGGCTGGGCTGGGGCTCTCGCAGGATTGGGGCGTGCTGCTTTCCGATGTGGAACCAGGCGGCCCGGGGGACGTGGCGGGGTTGCAGCCGGGCGATATCCTGGCCAGCCTGAACGGCAAGAGCATGACCAATGCGCGACAGGCGGAAGTCGATCTGTACCGCTACCCGGTGGGCGCGAAGATCGACGTGGTGGTAGTGCGCAATGGCACGAAGCAGACCATTCAGGTGGTGGCGGTGGAGCGGCACGGCGATCCGCTACGCTTCGCCGACATGGCGGACCCGGCCAAGAACCTGGTGAACCGGCTGGGGATTTTGGGCATCGACGTGGACCAGAGCGTGGCCGCGCTGCTGCCCGATCTGCGCAAGCATTACGGCGTGGTCGTGGCGGCGCGGGGCGGCGATGCGGCCTACTCCGGCGAAGCTCTCCAACTGGGCGACGTGATCTATTCGGTGAACAATATGCCGGTGACGGGCGTGGCATCGCTGCGCAAAGCGCTGGACGGGTTGAAGGAGACCGATCCGCTGGTGCTGCAAGTGGAACGGAACGGCCGGCTGACGTACGTGACGCTCGAGATTGAGTAGCTACTGGGCGGGCTCGTCGAGTTGCTGGAAAAGCGACGCGAAATCGATCTCACCCACCAGGGGCGTCGCCAGCACTTGGGTGGAAGGGCGCCGGATGCCCGCCCCATCGGCTTCCGCCAGCGTTCGCTTGTAAGGGTCAACCACCCAAATATGCGGAATGCCGGCGGCCATATAGTCCCCGATCTTGGTGAGCATTTCCACGACTTCGTCGTCAGGCGACACGACCTCGATGACGAGGTCCGGCTGCCGCAGAATGGAGGTGACCTCGTGCGGCAAGGCCTTTACGCAGATGTCGGGAATGCGGTAACGCGGCTCATCGCTCACCTGCACCCGCAGCTCTGTGAAGACGCGGAATCGGCGTTCTCTTGCGCGCAACCCCAGTGTCATGGCAATCAAGGACTGCAGCAGGCTATGGAAATATTCCCCCCCGTGGCGCTCCACAACCTGCCCGTCCACGTACTCCCTGTCGGGGTCATAGTTAGGTGCGCAGGTATTCTTCAACGGGGACGCTGATCAACGTCGCCATAAGACCAGTATACTCACTTAACTCAGGCAGAGCCGCGAACGTAAGAGAGCGGTTTGGTGTCGGTCCGTGATTTGCCTCATCACTTCTTCGTCTACTACGCGAACTCCAGTGCCGTGCCGGCAACCGCTCTCTGACGCTCGCGGCTCTGATTGGCCAACGGTTACTCCAGCAGGTGGCCCATCTTTTCTTTCTTGGTGCGCAGGTAGGCTTCGCGGGTGTCGAGGACGTCGGCCAGGCAGGGGATGCGTTCCACCACGACGACGCCGGCCGTCTCCACGGCTTGCACTTTCTCCGGATTGTTGGATAGCAGGCGGATGGCCTTGAGCGAGAAATAGCCCAGGATGGCGCCGGGAAGCGCGTAGCTGCGGAGGTCGGAATCGAAGCCCAGTTGCTCATTGGCTTCCACGGTGTCGGCGCCCTGATCCTGCAGCTCGTAGGCGCGCAGCTTGTTGAGCAGCCCGATGCCGCGGCCTTCCTGGTGCTCATAGATCAAGAGTCCGCGGCCTTCGCCGGCGATGGAGGTGAGCGCGATTTCCAGTTGCGCGCGGCAATCGCAGCGCAGGCTGTGAAAGACGTCGCCGGTGAGGCACTCGGAATGAATGCGCACCAGAGGGGCCGGGCCATCGGCCAGGTTGCCCATCTGGAGCACCACGGCCTCTTCCACGCGATCGGCGAAAACGCCTTCGAAACCAAAGATGCGGAACAGGCCGAACTGGGTTGGAAAATCCGCTTCGGCCACTTTTCGGAGCCGCAGCGCGGAGGTATTATTCATGCGAACTATTGGGGACCTTGCTGCTTCCATTATAATGGCTTCCGGCACCGAATGTCCGATCCGCTGCAAGGTTATCTGGTATCGCTGCTGGTCAAACTGGCGGCGATGGCCGCCATCGCAAGCGTTCTGGCGCGATCCAATTCGTTCAAAGCCATGCTGATGAGGGAAAGCCGCACCCTCCGCCAGCGGCTCTCTCTGGCGCTCTGGCTTTCCGTGGTGTTCGCCTCCAGCGTGGCGGTACGCGTGGCGGGCCAGAATAATTATCAGGGCGCCGACCTGGGCCTCGAAGGCAGCCTCATCGCCGGCCTGCTGGGCGGGTATATCACTGGGCTGGTATCGGGAATCCTGATTTCCTTGCCCACGTTTTTTCGCCACCAGTATTTGACGCTGCCGCTGTTCGCGGCGATCGGCGTGCTGGGCGGACTGTTGCGCGATCTGGCTCCCAGCCCCGAAGAGGTCTGGCGATTCTCGCCGTTCTTCGACCTCAGCATCTACCGCTTCTTCAAGGAAAAGCGCAACCACTGGGGAACCGGCTTCCAACTGATTTTCTTCGCGGCCATCCTGTGCGCCGAAGGATTGCGGCAAATGCTGGGCGGCCAATGGGACGACAGGGTTTTTCGTCTGAAGCCGCCGGGCTCGGACCCATGGGGCATTGCCGCGCTCTACGGCACCACGCTGTTCGCCGTGGCCATCCCGCTCAAGATCTGGAACAACACGCGCAACGAAAGGAAACTGGAGGAACAGGCGCGGCTGCTGGTGGAAGCGCGGCTGGCCGCGCTGACCAGCCAGATCAACCCGCACTTCCTTTTCAATACGCTGAATTCGGTCTCTTCGCTGATTCGCACCAACCCGAACCAGGCCCGCGTGATGGTGGTGAAGCTTTCCAAGGTGCTGCGCCGGCTGCTGCGCAAGCACGATCATTTCAGCGCGTTGCGCGATGAGCTGAGCTTCATTGAAGACTACCTGTCCATCGAAGTGATACGCTTTGGAGACAAGCTCCGTTTTGAGGCGGACGTGGCGGGCGATACCATGGATATGCTGGTGCCCAGCATGCTGCTGCAACCGCTGGTGGAAAACTGCATCAAGCACGGACTGAGCAACAAGGTGGACGGCGGCACCATCCGGATCCGCACGCACCGCAGCGAAACCAGGCTGCACCTGCTGGTGGAGGATGACGGCATCGGGATTCCGGAGGAGAAGCTGGCGACGCTGCTGGAACGGGGCATCGGGGTCAGCAATGTGAACGAGCGGTTGAAGGTGCTGTTCGGCAACGAGTATCGGATGTGGATCGAAAGCCAGCCGGGAAACGGGACCCGCGTGCAGATTGAGATGCCGGAGCTGCGGACCAATCTGGCGGCGGTTTCATGAATCGAGTTTGGTGAGGAGACGTCTTGGACAGAATTGAAGAATCCGTGAGCGCCTGGCCGGTGAACGGCTTGCCGGCGACCCTGGCCGACCGAACGAGGCGCGTCTACGACCGCATGGCGGCGGTATACCCGGTATCGACCATGCTGTTCCATTCGCGTGCGCACCGCTGCGCGCTGGAGGCCTCGGGAATCGCCGACGGCATGCGGGTACTGGAAGTGGCTACCGGCAGCGGCGAAATGTTCCGCCGGCTGGTGAAGGCCAACGCCAGCGGCTCGACCATCGGGGTGGACCTTTCGCCCAACATGGCGGCGCGGACGCAGCGGGCCGCGCGGCGCAAGTTCCCGCAAGCGCGCACCCATTGCCAGGCGGTGGACGCGCGCCACATGCCATTCCGCGGCGAAGCCTTCGACGCGGTGTTCTGCTGCTATATGCTGGAACTGCTGTCCACGGACGATATCGGGCGGGCGTTGCGCGAGTTCCGGCGGGTGCTGCGGCCCGGGGGGCGGCTGACGCTGGTGCTGATCGGCCAGAACACGGCGCTGTTCAACGCGGCGTACAGACTGGGGGGCCGGGTGGCTCCCGCGTTCTGGGGCCGGCAGGTGGAGCGGCGCGTTCCGGACCTGATCGAATCGGCGCGCTTTCAGATTCTGGACGACCGGACGGTGCAACAGACGTTCTATCCGTCGCGCGTGCTGGTGGCGCGGAGATAAGTTCAAGGCGTGCGAATCACCATCTCCAAAGAAAACTACCTCAAGGCCATCGCGGAGGCCGAGTCGGAAGGCGAGACCGTCAAAGCCGTCACGTTGACGCGCTGGTTGAACGTTTCGGCGCCGGCGGTCACCATGGCCATCAAGCGGCTGAAGCGCGACGCGCTCATCCGCGTGGGCGCCGAGGGACAGATCACACTCACGCCGGCCGGCCGGGAGATTGCCAGCCGCCTGCGGAACCGGCACCACCTGATCGAGCGTATGCTGACCGAGATTTTCGGTCTGGAATGGTACAAAGTGCACGACGAGGCCGAACAACTGGAGCATGCCGTCTCGGCCGATTTCGAGCGCAAGTTGGTGGAACGGCTGGGCACGGCCGGCACGTGCCCGCACGGCAACATCGTGGGGATGGATTCGCCCGCCGACCGGCGCGCGCGCGGCCTCAAACCCCTGGTTGAGGCGCGGCCCGGGGAGCGCATTACGGTAGCCAGCGTGTTCGAGCGGGACCGCAAGCTGCTCGAATATCTGGATCAGGCCGGTGTCCGTCCGGGCACGCGCCTCGAAGCCATCTCGGCGGGGGAATCACTCGAACTGCGCACCGGCCGGCGGCGCATTCGCCTCGATGCGCACGTCGGCGCGAAGATCTGGGTGAAGGCGTAGCTGTGGGGCAGACCCCCTGGTCTGCGCGGGACGCCCCCGTCCCGCTGCCGGAACCACGATTTAGGCGTTTCTGTAGAGCGCACACAGGCCAACCGGGGCGACGGCCGCAGACCAGGGGGTCTGCCCCGTTATTCGGCCTTCGAATAGTAATACGTGTACTTGCTGTACAACTCGGAGGCGCGGGCGCCGTTGGCCACGATTCCGAGCACGTTGTTCTCGCACAGCGACTGCATGGCCCGCGTGACGTTGTCGAAGGTGGTGGAACCGATCTTGACCACCAGCACGGCGCCATCGGCGAGCGTGGCCAGCAGGTTGGCGTCGGCCGAAAACAGCAGCGGGGGCGTATCGAAGATGGCCCAGTTGAAACTGCGTGGCAATTCTTCAAACAGCGACTTCACGTGGCGCAGGTTCAGGAGTTCGAGCGGATTCTTGACCGGAGATCCGGCCGGCAGCAGGTAGAGATTCATGCCGTCGATGCGGCGCAGGGCCTGCGGGAAGGTGCACCGCCCGAGGAGGTAATCGGAGAGGCCTGGTGCGCGGTCGATTTGAAAGAGATTATGGATAATAGGGCGGCGCAGATCGAAATCGCCCAGCAGGACCGAGCTTTCCGCCAGGTTGGATTGCGCTAGAGCCAGGTTGACCGCGGTGAAGGTCTTGCCTTCGGCGGGCGAGGGGCTGGTCACGATGACTGAGTGCAAAGGCTGCAGAGTCTGCAGGTGGTTGAGGCGGGTGCGCAGCGTGCGGAATTCTTCCGCGGGCGTCTCGTGCGAGTTGTTGAGATCCAGCAGGTGCGATTCGGGCGCGGGCTGGTAGGGAACCACCACGACTTCCTGCAGCATGCCGGGGTGGATGTTCAGGCGCACGCCGGGCCCGGGCCCGGCACTCACCGGCAGGTATTCCAGAGCGGGCGCCGGACTGGCGGGCTCCGGTTGTTCTCCCGCGGGAGTTCCGCCTTGCTCGGCCCTCCGTAATGCATCGTGTACTCGGCTCATTTTCTCTCCACTGACGCTTTCGATTTAGCTGGGGCCCGACCGGCCGGACACATAATAATACGCCGCGCCACTCATCAAAATTCCTCCGATGACGATGGCGCTCGACCAGGCCAGCCAGGCCAGGCGGCGTTTGCGCCGCACCAGCAGCGCATTTTCGAGCAGCGGCACGCTGCTCAGAACCGGCAAATTGGTGTAAGCCCGGACGTCCTTCAAATTCTTCAAGGTCGTGTTCTTCAGTTCCTTGGCGCCGGCCATGCCGAAGCCGGCCAGCAGGCCGATGAACGTGCCGAGCCCGACGATGGCCCAGCGATTGGGTTCCGCCGCCGTCTCGGGCAAGTCGGCCGATTCCAGCAACTCCAGGGTTTCACCGGCGTGGTGCTCTTCCAGGTTCTCGGCGGTCTCCGACTTGTCCCGCATCTTGCTCTCCGCGTCGTAGGCTTGCTTGGCCAGGTTGAATTCGCCCTGCAGTTCGTTGTAGCGTTGGACCACGCCCGGGCTGGCCGCCACCTTGGCCTGCAAGTTCTGCAGTTCATTCTGCAGTTGGCCCAAGCGTTTATTTCCGCGGTCGATTTCCGTCTGAAGGTTGGAAATCGCGCCGGCCGCGAGTTTCTCGCCTGCTTGCAACTGCTGGACTTGCTGTACGGCAAGCGGATTCCGCACCACTCTGCTTTGGGGCCCTGTCTGGACCTGTGAGGCCGAGTCGCTCTTTTCGAGCTCGGCCCGCTGGTCCTCGAGCCCCTTGATATATGCTTTTAGCGACTTGATTTCGGGATAGTCGTCCTTGTATATCGTCTGCAGCCCCCTCAGGCGCTGATTCGCATCGTTAATCGTCTTATCGTAGTTCAGGACCCGGTCATTCCGCAGGGAAACGTTGGGCGTGGTTTGGGTCTGTTCCACGTTGGCCTGTGCGTCGGCTTCAGCCAGCCTCAGGTTCTGGAGTTGGATCTCGTTCGACAACTTCTGCTCCTGGCTGCGGCCGATCGAGTCCTCGACGCTGTGGATCTCCTGCTCCTTGCCGTTCACCAGCGACGTGTTGCTCATGGCGTCCTGGGGCAACTCGCCCTGATGTTGGGCGGCGAACTGCGCGAGTTGCGCTTCGGCGGTGTCCTGGCGGTCCTTGGCTTTTTTCAACTCGTCGGTGAGGAAGTTGGCGGTGGTGCTGGCCTGGGTGCGCTGGAGAGAAAAGTTGTATTCCTCAAACTTGCCGGTGATCTCGCGCACCACTTGCTGCGCCTTGAAGCGGTCGGTGTAGCGGAAGCGAATTTCGAACGCCTGGGATCCCCGCGTGGTTGGCGCGCCGCCGGACGCTTCGTAGAGCTTGATCTTGATGTCCTTGGTACGCATGGTTTCGGCCACTTCATCCAGCGTGAGGTGGGCCCGATCTTTCTTGTACAAATCCAAGGCCGGTTCCTGGATGATGGCCATCAGAGACGTGCGGCCCAGGATCTGGACTTGCATCTGTTCGAGCCGCTGCTGCATCGAGTTCATGCCGACGCCTTCCACCAGAGTGGCGGGAACCGCTTGCGGGATGATCCGCATGACGGCGCGGGATTCGAAAGTGTCCGGCCAGCAGAAGGCCACCACCACCGCGATCACCAGTCCGGCGAAGGTTGGGCCAATTACCCAGGAACGGTAGCGCCGCAGCATATCGATGTAGTCCTCGATATCCGGCTGGCGGCGCGTAACGGTCACATAATTCTGTGCAGATCCCATAAAGCGTCCTAATCTACCCCATCCTCTTTCACTATTGTTCCCCTCAAATCCGGCATTCCAGATCACCCTCTCACTTGACGATTACGTGATCGTTGGCCTTCAGCAGGATGTTCTTCTCCAGGTGCTTGCCACTGATGAGGTCGTTGTAACTGACCACCAGGATGATCTTGCTGTCCCGCTGAACCCTGATGTGTTTCTTGTCGGCGAAATCCTTGAAGCCGCCGCGCGCCGAGATGGCTTCGAACAGATGCATTGGCAACATGTAAGGCATTGCGCCCGGCTGGGCGATGCCTTCGCCGTCGAAATAGATCATCTTGCTCCTCACCGCCTCCACCTGCACGGCAGTGTGGGCCACATTGAGGAACTTCAGGGCGGCCTCGTTGATGGCGGCTTCCAGTTGGAGCGGGGTCAGACCGGATGCTCGGATAGGGCCCAGCAGGGGAATCGAAATGGTGCCGTCGGGCAACACATTATAACTGCCGTTGAAGCTGGGATTTTCCCAGACTTTCACGCCCAGAATGTCCTCGGGGCCAATTATGTACGCATCGCCGACAGGAGCGCC
>JBEKQS010000087.1:0-21819 GCA_049519475.1 Bryobacteraceae bacterium
TGGAAGGCGCGCGCGATCAGGCGATGGACGTGATCAACCTGAAGATTTCGAAAGTCGGCGGGCTGACCAAGGCGCGTCAGATCCGCGATCTGTGCGTTTCGCTGGGCATTGCGCTGACCATTGAGGACACCTGGGGCGGCGACATCATCACGGCCGCGATTGCGCACCTGGCGCATTCCACGCCGCCGCCACTGCTCTTCACCGCTACGGATTTCAATAGTTACGTGACGGTAAGCAACGCTACTGGCGCGCCGCACCGGCAGAATGGGCGGATGGCGGCGCCGCTCGAGCCCGGATTGGGCGTGGAGCCGCGCTGGGACGTGTTAGGGCAGCCGGTGATTTCGGTGTGATGTGGGGCCGGGCAAGGTCCGGCAAAGACCGGCGGCAAAGACCGCCGGCGCTACCAGTTGGTCTTAACGAGCTTGAAAAATGTAGGCACTCCAGGCGCCGGCTGAAAAGCCGGCGGCAGCCAGGATTGGCTGCCCCACAGCTGTTCCCAGTGCTGGCGCACTGGGCTATGCTCTTGCGTCTTTCGGACTTGGGCCGCGGAAGAATCGTCGCGGCCTGCGAAGAAAACGATGCACGGTAATACAGAGCCGGCGAGCACCGCCTGCCCCACCTGACAGGCGCGTTACTTCATCTCGCCTTTGAGGACCTCAACGGCTTTTTCGATCTGCCGGTCATGGTGGCTCAAGAAATCGGGCGGCGTGTTGTCGCTATAAAAGTCCGGCGGAACACCATAGTTCTCCATGTTCTGGCCGGTCGAAGTGTAGACGCCCGAACCAGGCGTGCGCAGCACCGAGCCATCCATCAACGTGAACGATCCGGTGCCGATCACCGCGCCCATGGTGGGGACGCCGACGATCTTCCCGAGACCCAGCTCTCGTATGCCTTCCGGGAACATCTCGGCATCGCTTGCCGAACGCTCGTTTTGCAGCACCGCCAGCGGGCCGAAGAAGGCCTGGGCCGGACGTTTGACATCGAGCGAATCGCGATTGCGCGTGGACTGGTACGCTTTGCGCTGGTTGAGGATTGCCAGCAGCTCCTGGTCGATGCCGCCGCCGCCGTTGAAACGTTCGTCGATGATCAGCGCCCGCTTGTCCTGGTTCTCGAGCAGATCCTCCTGGAACTTGGCGAGCGATGGCGCGTCCATGGCCTTGATGTGCAGGTAACCGATCTGGTTATTGGAAAGCGAGTCCACCATGGCTTTGCGGTCGGCCACCCAACGGTCGTATTCCAGGTTGCTTTGCGCGGCGGAGGTCAGCGGGTCGAGCGATACCGTCCAGGCGCCATCCGTGGTGGGCTTGGAGTTCACCAGGAATTCGAACTTGCGGCCGGGCAGGATGTTGAACAGCTTCCAGTAATTGTCGGTGGTCTTGAGGTCCTTATCGTTCACCGCGAGGATGTAGTTGCCGGCAGCCAGTTTGACGTAATCGTGATCGGCCGGTCCCTTCTTGTAGATGTAAGAGACCTTGTAGAAGCCCGACGCATCCGGCTCCATATCGAAGCCTGGATAGCGGGTTTGCACGCGCTCCTCCTGGTTGGCGCGGCCGGGGATCACGCCTCCGGCGGAAATGCCGGTGTGAGAGGCGTTCATGTCGCCGATCATTTCCATGATCAGATTGTGCAGTTCCTCCGTGTCGGCGATGTACGGAAGCAGCGATTCATAGGTATCTTTGTTAGCGGCCCAATTGGCGCCGTGCATGTTGGCGTCGTAGAAACGATTCTTCATGACGCGCCAGGCTTCCTCGAAGACCTGGCGGCGCTCCGCGGGGATATCGATCTCCATGCGGACCGAGAAACTGATGCGCCGCGGACCGGGCCCAGTGGCCGTTGCCGTGGTTGCCGCGGCGGCGCCACCGCGTCCGCCACGGCCACCGCCGGCGCCAGACGCCGCCGCGGGCGCCGTATCGCCAGCAGCCGCGCCGCTGGCGATGGCGAGGTTAAAGAGTCCCCCGCCCTGCATGAAATAAATGCTGCGGCCATCGCGCGCCCAGGTGGCTTCGCCGCCTCCGCCGAAACCGCCTCCGCCACGGCCACCGCGTCCGCCGCGGCCGGCGCCGGCATTATCGGTGACGGTGGTGTTGAGGTGCGTGAGACGCGTGCCGTCGTCCGCGATGGTATACATTCCGGGCCCTGCGGCGGCCGCGTCCGGCGCCGCTGCCGCGCCGCCACCACCGCCGGCGGAGAAGAGATAAGTATGGCCATCGGGCGAAGGCGTGACGCTCTGGACACCAGCCATGTTCGTGACTTCGGTGATACGGCGTTCGATGCCGTCCCAGACAATTTTCACTTGCACGTTGGCGGGCGCGGCCGCTGCGCCTGCTCCACCCCGGCCGCCGCGCCCGCCGCCGCCCGTGGCAGCCGTGGCGGCCGCTTCGGCTTCGGCTTGAGCTTCGGTGTTGATGTCGTGGTCGTTGGGATCTTTCTCGAAGGGCGTGAAGGCCATGCCATAGAGCAGCGATGTGCCGCGCCCGCCGGTGGAGGCGATGCCGTTGCCGCCACCTTGCCCGCCGAGGAACAATAACTTCTTGCCGTCGGGAGTCCATTTGGCGCCCCGCGAAGTCATGAACTGCTCGCCCGAGACCATGTGCTCCTGTCCGGTTGCCAGTTCCTTCACCCAGACGTGCGAGCGGAGCAACGAGTCGGCCTTGGAGTAGGAGATCCATTTGCCGTCGGGCGAAAACTGCGGATCGCCGATATTGCCGCCGTCGCTGGAAGCCAGGATGTCGTCCTTCAAGGTGTCGATATCGACGTGGTGAAGCTTATGGTCGGTGCCGGTCCACAGGAACGTATTGGAATCGGCCGCCCAGACGATGGCGCTCTTGTCGCAATCGGCGTCGGTGATCTTCTTGACGTTCTTGCCCAGCTCGTCGGAGATGTAGATCTCTTCGCGGCCCGTGCGATCGGAAACAAAAGCGATCCACTTGCCATTCGGCGACCAGTGCGGGCTGTGCTCCTTCCATGGTGTTTCGGTGACGCGCTGCAGATCGCCATGATCGGTAGCGATGGTGTAGATTTCGCCGTGTACCACGATGGCTGCCCGCTTGTTGGAAGGCGACAGGCTGAAGCCTTCGGCTTCATTGGTCAGGGTGACCAGCTCGGTCTTATTCTCTTTGAAATCGCTCTTGACGTCGATGCGGATCTCGCTCGACTTGCCGCTCGAGGTGTCCAGCTTCCAGATGCCGAAGTTGTCTTCGTACACGATGGTCTTGCCGTCGGCCGAGATGCTGGGGAAAAAGAGGTTGCCGTCGGTGTGGTGGGTCACCTGAACGGGCTTGCCGCCCTTATCGGAAATCTTCCAGATGTTGTTTTCGCTCTTCATCACTTCCGGGCTGCCCGGCTTGATGCTTTTCTCATTGGGCAGCTCATTCGAGACGAAGAAGATCTCGCCGTTCAATCCGTACATGGGCCAGAAGAGGTTGCCATGGTAGTCTTCGTCGCCCAGCCTGGTGAACTTTTTCGTGGCGAGATCCTCCACCCACAGGTCGGCCGCATAAGCGCCGCGATAATGTTTGCGGGACCAGACGCTGGGATGGCGCTGGAAGGCGAGCTTGAAGCCGTCGGGCGAATAACTGGCCCAGGCGCCCCAGTCGGTATCGATGGCGCGCTCAATGCCGCCCGCCGCGGGAACCTCCCAAAGAGTGGCCACCGTCGGGAAAGCGCCGTTCCCACGGGTGGAGGAGAAGATGATGTTCTTTCCGTCGGGCGTCCAGCCCACCACATTGTCGTCGGCGCTATGAAAGGTCAACTGACGCGGTTCGCCGCCGGCGGCGGAAATCACAAAGACGTCGTAGTTGCCTTCGCGATTCGAGGAAAAGGCGACCCACTGGCCGTCCGGAGAGAAGCGCGGAAACTGGTCGCGCGCACTGTTGACCGTGAGGCGTTCGACGCCCGAGCCGTTTTCATTGGCAATCCAGATATCGCCAAGATAGCTGAAAGCCACCTTGCCTTTGGAATAGGTGGGGTGGCGGAGCATCTTGACCTGCCCTTGCGCCAGAATGGGGAAAAGCAGCAGGGCCGTGGCTTGCAGGAATCTTCGGATCATCGAAACCTCCAGGTTTACGGAATACAGAGATAATAGTCTCTATCTCCCCCGAAGGCAACCGAAGGTGCCGGCTCGCTCCGCACGATCCGTTCGAACCTGTAACCCAAAGGAAACACGTGCCGAACGAACACCGCTTGGTGACGCGCGCGGCTCCGCACCGAGACCGTGAGAGAGCGGCGAGAAGGCTGGTTGGCAGGCGAAAGCGCCCGCCCCACGCAAACGCAGGGTGCGAAGAGGCTACATGGGAGCGGCTGCCAGACGCTGATTGATCTCGGCGCAGGCGGATTCGGCGGACTCGCCCAACCAGGATGACTTCATGCTGGGCAGGAACGAGATGAGCACTTCGTAAGACCAGGCCTTGTCCGGCGAGAAGGCGGCATAACCGAGCGCATCGCTCAACCGCCAGGAGACTCTCAGCAGGTTATCCACGCTCAGCTCCCCCGGAACGGGCTCGTCGTGGTGGCTGGCGATGGCGGCGGCCAGCTCGTCGGGGAAATCCCAATCCTGGGCGATGTAGGCGCCGGCCGCGCAGTGGTCAATCTCAAACAGATCGCGTTCCGTCTGTAGCAGATCGAAGCCGAAATCGTCGGAGACCTCCAGCATGCGGGAATACTCGGCCGGGTAGGCGGACATCATGCCGAGCGTGCCCAGATTGTGCAACAGGCCGAGAGTATAGGCGCTATCGCGGGCGAAACGGCTCACCCGGGCGGCCTCTTCGGAAATGAATGCGGTCACCAGGCTGTGGATCCAGACCTTGCGCAGCGCCTCCATCCGAACGCAGGTCCGCACCATCCGGTTGACCGCCACAAACGTAGCCATGGTTTTGACCCGGTCCATGCCAACCAGCATGATGGCATGCGGCAGGCTGGTGACCTCGCGGCGGGCGGCGAAGAGGGCCGAGTTGGCAAAACGAAGTAGTTCGGCCGCGAACGACGGGTCCATCTTGACAAGCTCGAAGACCTGCGAAACGCTGACATCTTCCTGGCTGGCGAGTGCCAGAATGCGCTGTGCGATGGCCGGGAAGGGCGGCACAAGGCGGAGAGCCCACGGGGCTTGCGGCCGGGCGAGTAGTTCGGTCATTTCACGCTCCAACACCTTAACTATCGGCTGGGGCAGAGGAAAGATTAGGATAGAACGCCCGCTCCTAAGACAAATGAGCCGTTTTGGAGCCGAATCCTGCGTATACCCGTAAGAGAACGTTCAGCCCCCTGGCGTTCCCCGGCGCGGTAATCCGCGCGCACGCAACCATTGGCGGTGGAATCCGGCCATCGGCTCGGAGGTGCTGGCCGATTCCACCTGCCATTGGCTGGCCACCGTGGCGGGAGAACCGGCTGCCACACTACTTCTCCGGCATCTTCAGAGGAGCGCCCTCGCGAAGTTCATCCGTGGCGCGCCGCACTACCAGGTCCCCGGCCTTCAGGTCTCCCATAACCTCCACCAGATCGCCTTCGGCCGCTCCCTTGCGGACGTCTACCCATTGCGCGCGCCCGTTCTGGTTCCGCACAACGAACGTGCGCTCCGTGGTGGTCACCACGCTGGTCCTGGGCACATAGAGCGCCGGCCGCGTACGCCGCACCGGCCATTTCACCGTCGGATACATGCCCGGAGCGAGCGTTCCATCCGGGTTGGCGACATCCAACTCAACCGCCATGGTGCGAGTCTTCGGGTCCAGCGCCTGCGCCAATCGCGCCACGGTTCCCGAGTAAGTCCGCTCCGGCTGCGAGGAAACGCTGAAGTTGACTTTACTGCTGGTGATGATACCGCCGGCATCTTCTTCCGGAACCGCTACGATCAGCCGCAGGTGCGACACCTGCTGAAGAATGAGCAGCACGGGATCGGCGCCCGGGCCGACCAGGGCGCCCGGATGCACCAGGCGATCTGTAACGACACCGGCAAAGGGAGCCGTGATCTTCAGGTAGGTTTCCAAATCGCGAAGCGTCCGGACCCGTGCCTCGGCTACCTGGATCGCCTGCTGGCGTGAATCGAGCAGCGCCTTCGAGGCATCCACCTGCTTCTCCGCCAGGATCAACTCATTGCCGGCGATGGCTCCCGGGGTCTGAGCCGCTATCTTCAGGTGGTCGTGAGTACTCTGCGCGCCCGCCAGTTGAGCTTCCGCCTGGAGGCGATCGGCCTCCGCCACCTGGACCTTCAACAGCGCTTCGCCGATCTGCCCCGCCATCTCCGGGGCACTTAGTTCGGCGAGTAAGTCCCCTTGCTTGACGACGCTGCCCCGGTCCACCAGCATGCGCTCGACATACCCGGCCACCTTAGCATGAAGCGACACGCTCAGAAACGGCGCGATCTCGCCCGGCAGGTCGATCGACCGCGATACCGGCTTAGACAGCACGGGAGCGAAATCGGTGGCCTGCGCCCAGGCCCGAACGCCGCAGAGGAGCATGGCTGCCACAACTAATCTGGCGAGGGTTGTCGCCAGGGGCAAGAACTTGATTCTTCGGGCGAACAGCGGGCCCAGGGGGACCCGCGCAGACCTGGGGGTCTGCCCCGCTGATGAAATAACGTCAAGCGTCAACAGGAGTGTCGACGCGGCCCGCACGAGTGCGTGCGCCACGAAAGCAAGGGACCTCTTACTTTGCATCATAATATCGGCTCGTGGAATCCATCGGGTTCAGAGATGGCGACGTCACGGATGCTCCGCCTTGGAGAATGGCGTAGATCGACGGCAGAATCGTCAGTGTCGCAAACGTCGATAAGATCAGACCGCCGATGACGGCGCGGCCGAGTGGCGCGGCTTGCGATCCACCTTCGCCGAATCCGATCGCCATTGGCGCCATGCCGAAGATCATCGCCGCCGCAGTCATGAGAATGGCGCGCAGCCGGCTGCTGGCGCCTTCCCGCGCAGATTCCATGAGTTCCCTTCCCTCGTGCCGGAATCGCTCGGCAAAAGTCACCAGCAGAATGGAGTTTGCTACTGAGATACCAACCGCCATAATCGCCCCCATGAAGGATTGAATGTTCAAGGTCGTCCCCGTCACCCTTAATATAAGGAGAACGCCGCAGAGCACCGCCGGCACGGTCAGCACGATGGCCAGCGCCAGGCGCATGGATTGGAAAGTCGCCGCCAGCAGCAGGAAGATCACGGCAATCGCCAGCAGCAAGCCAATTCGCAGACCGGAAATGGTCTGTTCGAGCGGCGGAATCTGCCCCCGGTATTTCACGCTGATGCCTCTCGGCGGTGCGCCTGCCCTAGCCACCGCTGCCTTCAACCGGGGCGCCGCTTCACCCAGGGTAATTCCGCTAAGATTGGCAGTAAGACTGACTACGCGCTGGCCATTACTACGCTCGATAAGTCCGGGCATAGTGCCCAGTTTGAGGTCTGCAATGTTACTAAGTTGAGTATCCATGTGGTCATTCTGCATAACCGGGAGCTCGCCGATGCCTTTTACGCTCTGCAAACGATTCTGCGGCAGTTCCACCTGGATCTGAAAGGCGTTGCCGGAAGTCGGATCGCGCCAGTAATTCGGCTGAGTGAAACGGGAGGACGAGGTAGCCGGCACGAGGGACCGCGCCACATCCGCCATGGTCAAGCCGAACTGGCCGGCGCGCTCCCGATTGACCGTGATATCCAGCGTCGGGTAATTCACTTCCTGGGCAAATTGCAGGTCCCGCAGGAACGGCAGTTTGGCGGCTTCGGCCCGGACTTTCCGGGCATACGCGTAATCGTCCTGCAGGTTGGTCCCCTGCACAGCCACTTCGACCGGCGTGGGAGAACCGAAGCCCATCACCTGGCTGACGATATCGCCTGCCTCGAAAGAGACCTGGCAGGCCGGCAATTCGCGATGCAAGGCGGCGCGCAGCCTTTCCCGCAGAGCTTCGCCTCTGGGCATGCCGGGTTTCAGAGCCAGTTGGATGACGGCTTCCTGCGGCCCGCTGGTGAACAGGTGAATCAGGTCCACCGGATAGCTGGAGGGCACCACCCCCACAAAATCGCTGGTGATGAGGAGGTTCTCCGGCCCGACTTCGCGGCCAATCACATCCAGCGCGCGCAGCACCAAGCGCTCGGTTTCCTCCACGCGCGTTCCCGCCGGCGCCCGCAGACGCAGCCGCAACAGGGGCGCATCGGCATCGGGAAAGATCTCCGTCCCCATGCGCGGCAGCAGAACGTACAGCAGTCCAACCGAGCCGGCCAGATAGACCAACGCCACGGGCCAGCGGAACCGGAGCACCACGCGCAAGTATCCCGAGTAAAAAGCGCGCAGCCGTCCAAAGAACCCTTCGTTCTCTTCGCCGCGATGGGCGGTCCGCATCAGCCATGTCGCGAAGACCGGAACCAGGCTGCTGGAGAGCAGATACGAGGCAATCATCGCGAATCCCACGGCCAGCGACAACGGCACAAACAATTGCCGGCTTACACCCGCCATAAAAAAGGACGGAACGAACACGGCCAGAATGCACGCCATGGAAAGCAGCCGGGCCATGGCGGTCCGGCTGCACGCTTCCACCACGGCGCGAGCGCGCGAAACCCCCGGCAGCATCTGCGTGTGAATGTTCTCGATCTCGACGGTCGCCTCATCCACCAGCACGCCCACGGCGAGCGCCAGGCCGCCGAGCGTCATGATGTTGATGGTCTGGCCCGTGCCCCACAGCAAAATCAGGGCGCTGAGCAAGGCGAACGGAATGTTAATCACCACGATCAGGGCGCTGCGCCAGTCACGCAAAAAAATCAGCACCATCAAACCTGTCAGCACCGCGCCCAGCAAACCTTCCATTACGAGGCCGCGGATGGAGTTAGTGACATACGGAGACTGGTCGAATTCCAGCCGCACATCCACATCTTCCGGCACCGCCTTCCTGAAATCGGGTATGGCAGCCTTGACCGCCTGGATCACCGCCAGCGTGGATGCGTCCGCGCGCTTGGTAACTGGAATGTACACCGTGCGCTTTCCGTTGACGTGGGCATAAGCCGTGATCAGGTCCGTACCGTTTTCGATGGTTCCGATGTCACGCAGGTAGACGGATGTGCCGGACCCAGGACGGATCGGCGTGCTCAAGAGTTCGGCCAGGTTGCCACCAAGAGCCGAGTTAGTCCGCGCGATGCGGTTAGTGGTATCCGTAAACATGTTCCCGGAGGGCATCACCAGACTCGACTTACTCACAGCGGAAATCGCTTCATCCGGGGATATGTGGTACCGCAGCAGTTTGTCCGGGTCGAGAGTGATCACAATGGCCCTCTGGTTTCCCCCGAACGGGGGCGGAGCGGAAACCCCGGAGAGCGTGGCGAACAGCGGGCGCACGCGGTTCAGCGCGAAATCCTGCAACTCGCCCTGGGAACGCGTGGCGCTGCTGAAGACCAGTTGACCCACCGCCACGCTCCCCGCGTCAAAGCGCGTGATAAACGGCGGAACCGTTCCGGGCGGCATGAAAGCGCGCGCGCGGTTGACATACCCCACGGTTTCCGACATCGCCTGGCTCATGTTAGTGCCCTCATGAAACACCAGCTTCATGAGCGCCGCGCCCTGGATACTCTTACTCTCCACACGATCGATACCCGTGATGTATAGGAAGTGATACTCGTAGTAGTAAGTCAGGTATCCTTCCATCTGGGCCGGGTCCATGCCGCCGTACGGCTGGGCCACGTAGATAGCCGGATCCCCCACTTGCGGAAAGATGTCGATCGGCATGCGCCGGACGGCCAACACGGCGCAGAGCGCAATTGCGATCAAGGCCACCACAACGGTGATCGGCCTGCTCAGAGCGGCTAGAACCAGACGCACTTCGGCAGCCCCTTCCCGGCACTCATTGGCTTGCCTCGGCCACGAACGGCCGGATGTCCCCGGCGGCGGCAGCCACGCCGAGCAATCCCCGCCAGATCCCCAGCCGCGCCAGCGCTTCGTCAATTTCGGCCTGCGTGAGCAGCCGCTGCGCCTCCGCCACCTCGTCGATATTGCCCAGCCCGGCCCGATAGCGAGCGGTCGCCTGGCCGGTGGCGGCGCGCGCCGCGCTTACCTCGACCGGCGCGTTGGCGGCCACATTCCTGGCGCCTCCCAAGGTCGCGACCGCGACATTCCAGCGGGCTTTCAGATCGGTCGCGATCTGTCGATAGCGGGCCTCCTCCGCGCGGATGGACGCCGCTTGTCCCGCCTCCCGCGCGCGAATCGCCGGCCGGTCAGCCACCGGAAAGGTCACAGTAAAGCCGAGAGCGTAATCCTGAGTGGTGGGAGCCAGGCCGTTGAGGCCGCCCAGGTTGGTTCCGTTGAGCTCAGCCCCCGTGCCGCGGGCGTACGCCGAGCCTTGCAGATAGAAGCGCGGGAAGTAAGATCGTTCCAGGATTCTGAGCTGTGCTCGCATCTGCTCTATCACGGACTTCTGCTCCAGCGAAGCCGGATTTGCCGCCGTGTCGATCGCCGGCGCGGATTGGTCAGCCGCCAACTCCAGCAGCTTGCCTCCCGCCACCGCGATCTGGGGCGGTTCCAGTCCCACGAACCGGGAGAGATTGGCCCGCGCGATCTCAACCGCCTCCCGAGCCTGAATCACTTGCGTGCGAGCCGCCGCCATCTCGGCTTCGGCTCGCGATTGGTCCGCGCCGGGCCGCAACTCGGCTTTCACCAGTGCGCCCGTCGTCCGCAGCAGCACCTCCGCGCGGTCTACTCCGGCCTGTGCCGCGCGCACCATCTCCTGCGCGGCGATCAACGTGACGAAGGCGTCGGCGGTGGCCACGCTGACATCGAATTCCGTTCGCTGGAGAGCCGCCTCCGACTGCGTTCGCGCTGCCGTCGCCGCCTCCACGCTCGCCCGCCGCAGGCCGAAATCAAAGGGCTCCCACGTGACCAGCGTTCCCAAAGCGCTGCCCCAGACCGTTCCCAGGTTGTTCGTTCCCAGAACCGGCCCCGACATCGAAGGGATGGTGCTCTGCGGCAGCAGCAGCCCAAAAACATTGTTTCTGGTGGCGCGATTGGCCTGTGCCAGCAGATCCACGCGCGGCAGGTAGGCGGTCCGCGCCAGTTGCATGCCGGCCGATGCGGCGTTGATCTGCTCTTGCGAGATCCGAATGGAAGGATAATTGTGCAACGCCGCCTCCACTGCCTGGGCCAGCGTCAAACCGCCCGGCGGAGTGGCCGGCTGCGCCAGCAGAGCGAGGCCCGCGGCCAGCATCATCGCCCCGGCTCCGGTTGCCATCCTCACTATGCTCCCTCCATCAGTTCGCCGATCAACTCACGGACTTTGACTTTGGCCGCCAGCAGGGCTTTCCGACCGAGCGGAGTGGCGCGGTAGACCTTGCGCAGGGACTTGCCGTTGCGCCGCTCGGTGGCGCGCAGATAGCCCTTCCTGGTCAACCCGTGCAGCAGCGGATAGAGCGTCCCCGGGCTGATTCGATAGCCGTGGCGGGCCAACTCGTCGGCCATGCCAAGACCGAAAACCGGGCCCTCCACGGCGTGGTGCAGGATGTGCAGCCGCATCAAACCGGAATACAGATCCCGGTCCTGCGCAGCCTCAACAGAATCTGATTTCGTTTTCTTCATTCGATAACGAAATCCAGCATAAAGATGTTCCTGGCCAATGTCAAGCGAACCAAACGACCGAAGAAAAGACCTCAACGCGGAGGCGCAGAGGCGCGGAGAAGGGCAAAGAACAAACGGTTTAATGAAATTGGTCGGGGCGAGTGGATTCGAACCACCGACCTCCTGGTCCCGAAGCAGCCTCGCGCCGCCGGACTTACTGAAGGCTCTTCTGCATCTCAATCACAAATGGATGCCCCGCGAAGTAACTGCCGTAGGCGAGCGCGGCTGCTTGCAGGCCCTGGCGGGCGGCCTCCGCGGCCTCCTTCTCTCTTCCCAAGGCGCGCAACAATTCCATCAGGCGAACGTAAATTTCGACGCTGATATCCGGCTGCCTGCTCATCTCCTTTTGCTGGGTGGCGAGCGCGGAGCGCAGGTGACGCTCGGCCGCGACCTTCGATCCACAACGGGCTTCCACAATCCCGGCGAACAGATCGTGCCGGATGCGGTCCACCGCCGCAACTGACGGCAGGCGGCCCTCGACATTCCGCAAGCGGGAGAGCGCGCGCGGGTTTCCCGCGAGAGCCTCATACGCGGCCAGTTGCAGCGCCAGTTCATCGGGTTGCATAAACGCTACCCGTCTGCGGACGACCAAGTCCAGTGCCTCGGACATCAGCCGGACGGCCTCCGGGTAACGGCCGCGCACCTCTTCCCCAAACGCGCGGGCGTACAGAACGGGGACGATCTCGATGAACGGATCGCCGTTGCCGCGGAGCGCTGGCTCGGCGTCCCGCAGCACGCGCTCGCCTTCCACCAGGTCGCCCTGGCGAAGGCGGAGCATTCCCAGCCGGGAGTTATTGATTGGGGAAAACAGGGGGTCGCTGCGGCGGGGGAATCGCAGCGCCTCCCGGTACATCTTTTCGGCCTCCGGCAAAGGTTCGCCGGCGTTTACCGCCATGAAGGCGGTGTCGTGCACACACCGCCGAGTGCGCTGGGGTCACTGACGCGCCAAATCGCCACGGCTTCGCGGCATGCGGCGAGCGCGTCGGCGTAGCGGTCCTGAAAGCCGCGGGTATCGCAAAGATGCCCGTAAAGACTGGCCGCAATCTGGGGCGAGCCCCTGCGAACCCGCGCGAGCGTTTGGAGCCCAAGAAGCAGTTGTGTTTCCCTTTTGCCGGCTCGCCGAGCACGGCATGCGTAAAGCCCAGCGTATCGCGCAGATCGGCCTCCGCCGCGGGATCGTCGCCCAGTGCCTTGCCGACCCGCTCGCAGGCGCTATCCAGAATGTCGCTGAACTGGATCGCATCGCGTTTGCCACGCAGAGGGCTGTCCCAGTACGAGGTGGCGGAAACGAACGTGTGTTTTACGAACTCGGCGACCCGCTCGGCACGCAGAGCCTGGGCCCGCGCCCTTGCAGATTCATTGACACTGACAATGGTCAGGGTGGACAGCGCGACCACCGACAGGCCCGTTGCCGATACCGCGAGCCAGTTGCGGGCTATGAACTTACGGGCGGCATACCAGGCGGAATGCGGCCGCGCGTGAACCGGGCGGCCCTGGCGAAAACGCTCCAGATCCTCCTTCACCTCCCGCACGGATCCGTACCGATCCGCCGGTTCGCTCTCGAGCATCTTGAGAACAATGGTGGACAGATCTCCCTCGATCTGGCGCCGCAGGCGCTCCCGGCTCGTCGACCGCTCCACCGCGGCGCCCTCCGAAACTGCCTGTGCCGGCACGCCAGGTGCGCGTCCATGCAGCACGCGATCCACCCCGTCCGCCGTCGACTTTGGATCGCCAAACGGCCAGGCGCCGGTCAGCATTTCGTAGAGGATCACCCCCAGAGAAAAAATATCGCTCAGGGTGTTCACCAGCTCGCCGCGAAGCTGTTCCGGACTCGCATAGCGCGGAGTCAGCAAAGCGAACTGAGTTACCTGTCCACCGGGATTGCGCAACAGTTTGGCGGTGCCAAAATCGAGCAGCTTCACCGTGCCGTCCGCGGTCACCAGGAAGTTGCCGGGTTTCAGATCGCCGTGAATAATCAGGTTCCGGTGCGCAAACTCCACGGCCTCGCACACCTGCACAAACAACCGGATTCGCCCCTCCACGGGCAGTTTGCGATCGGCGCAGTACCGGTCGAGGAGCTGGCCCTCAATGTAGTCCATCGCGAGGTAAAGGTCGCCGTTCGCCGCCACGCCGCCATCCAGCAGGCGGGTGATATTGGGATGAGCGAGGGCGGCCAGCAACTGCCGCTCGTTGCGAAAGCCGCGCACGAATTCTTCGCCGGCCAGGTGCGGAGCCATCACTTTGAGCGCGACGGTCTGCTCGAACTGCCCGTCGGCGCGCCGTGCCAGGTACACGCTGCCCATGCCGCCGGAACCCAGCAGCCGCTCGGTCCGGTAGGGACCGATGCGCAGCCCGGGACCCGGCAACTCAACCTCGGAGCCGTCTCCGGCAGCGGCGTCCTGCCGGGTGGCCGAGGCCTGCGCGCTGAGCCGGCCATGCCTGCGGCCCGCGATAAGAAGGGACAGGACCTCTTCCCGAACCGCCGGATCGAATCCGGTTTGCGCAGCGAGCCACGCCTCCCGTTCCGATTCAGGTTGTTGAAGCGCGGAATGAAACAGCTCCTCGACGCGCTGCCAGAGTGATTCCATGTGCGTGCCATCTCATTCGCTGGGGTTCGCAACCCTTCCGCAAAAGCGCTACTCTTCGGGCCGCAGCTCGCGGCACAGCCAGGCGCAAGCCAATCTCATATCGCGGTCGATGGTCGACTTGGACAGGTTCAGGATGCCGGCGGTCTCCCCGGCCGTGCAGCCCAGGTAGACACGCAACTCGAGGATCTTTGCCTTGCGGGAATCGATTTCTTCGAGCCGCGACAACGCCCGGTCCAGATCGAAGGTATCCTGTTCCCGATCGCCGAGCCACTGAATTTCCTCGGTAAGCGGCAGCAGTGCGACCTGGCGCTTGTCGCGGCAACGCGTTCTGGCGTAGTCGGCGAGGATCCAGCGCATCGCTCTCGCGCAAAAGCTGTAAAAATGCTCCCGGTCATTCCAGCCCGCCAGTTTCGCTCCGGCAAGCCGCAGATACAATTCCCCCACCAGCGCGGTCGGCTGGAGCGTGTGATCCGGCCGTTCACAACGCATGCGGGCGCTGGCCATCTGCCGCAGGCGGCTGTAGGCAAGGGGCAGCAATTCGCGAAAAGCTTCATCACGCCCGTCGCTCCACTGGCGCAACAACCGGGTAATGTCGCCATCGGCGGCAGCCCCGGTTTCCATGCCGTGGTCCATTTGAACCGATTAGTATAACTTAACATATCCGTCTTAGGCTGGCATGCTGTAACTTGCCCGTACTTATCTTGAGGGGCGGGTTGGCAATCCAATGTCACTTAGTTTTCCCATCTCAGTATTCTGTACAAATCGTGGGGCGGGTAATTTTGCCCGCAGCCGCCCGCAGGCGGCTTCTTCGGGCTCAAAGAGATCTCTCGCACGCGGCAAGCGCCGGCTGAAAGCCGGCGGCAGCCAGGATTGGCTGCCCCACAATTTGTGCAGATGTTCAGGATTGGGAAAACTAAGTGGCATTGGGTTGGCAATCCGCCCCTCAAACGAAGACGTGTCAGCCCCAAATTCCCCGCCGGGGCGGGCAGCGCGGAAATGGCCGGTCACTCCGTTGACGGTCAGCGTGGCGCTCGCGCACGGCAAGCCGGTCGATTCCATTCGACCGTCGCCGGCCGCGCCCCCTTCCTGGGTGCGGATCATTGAATCGGCACCGTCACCGTGGCGCCGGGCCGCCCGCCTTGCGACAACACCAGCGGCGCCTGCTGGGACGGCGTGATTCCGCCTGGAATGGTGGCGTTCACCTGATAGAGCCCCGTGAATCCCGGGGTCGGCCCGGCAAACGCCACCGGAACGTTTACGCCGCCAATTGTGAGCGTCACCGGGTCGATCGCCTGCGAGAGCGGCGAGGGCGAGGCCGGGTAACCCGCGATCTCGCGGGGCGACACATCCCCCAAGCCCGTGCAGTAAATGACCAGTGTGTCGCCGGCCTTAGCCGAATTGCCGTTGCCCACTTCTACCCACGAACCATCGGAATGCACGATCACCACGACCCCGATCCCCTCGCCGTTTGCCGTCTGCGTGAAGACGCCGGGCAGCGAAGAGACCAGGCTTACCGGTTGCGGCGCGGACATGGCGTTGCCACGGGTCACCTCCACCTGCAGACTGGTGTTTACCGGCAGATCGAAGGGCAGCATCGCGTTGATCTGTCCGGCGGTCACCACATAGAGTGGGAGCAGCTCGCCGCCGATGGTGACCGACGTCGTGCCGAGCACGGTAGGCCACGGGTAGGAAGTGGCCAGCAGGACACTGGTGGAATCCGTGAAGCCCGAGCCGAAAATAGAGACCAGCGATCCCGGCGCGACCGGCGTCTGCAAGCTGTAACTGGCGGCGTTCAGCACGCCACCGGCAGCTACCTGTGGCGGAGCCTCGCCCGCCGTCGCGACCGTCAGTCTCACCGTGACGATCTGGATCTGGCTCGCGGCGCTCGGCGAAGTGACTTGAATCTGCCCGTAATAATCGCCGGCGGTGAGACCGGTGGGATTGGCGGTGACGGTGACCGTGGTTCCGGGCTGGCCAGCCACGATCGATCCGCTGGCGGGTGAAACCGAAAGCCAGGCGCCGCCGGAAGTGGTGGACGCGGCCGCAGCCCAGTTGAGCGTGCCTTGACCGGTGTTCGTCAGCACAAACGTCTGGGTGGTGGACGTGGAACCGGTAGCCGCGAGACTGAGCGCGATGGAGGTAGAGGACAGGGTAATCGCCGGGCTGACCCCGGGCTGCACCTGGCGGATGCGGCGGTTGCCCAGGTCCGCGATGTACAGGTTGTTTCCGGAATCCAATGCCAGTCCGGCGACCACTGCAAGCGATGCGGCCGTGGCGGGTCCGCCATCGCCCGAGAAACCCCCTCCGCCGCCGCCGGCGTAGGCGCTGATGATGCCGCCCGGCGAGACTTTCCGAACGACAGGACTCTCTCCGATGTAAAGGTTCCCCGCCGCGTCGGCCAGGACCGCAAATGGAAAGTTCAGGCCTGCCGAGATCGCCGGGCCTCCGTTGCCCGAATCGGTGGCCTGACCGTTGCCGGCTATGGTGTTGATGGTGGCTCCGGCCGGATCCACTTTCCTGATCCGGTTATTGTTGATGTCCGCGATATACAAGCTCCCGTCGGCTCCGGCCGCGATATTGATGCTGGTGCCGAACTGGGCTTGGAGTGGCGGCCCGCCGTCTCCGCTGAATCCGGATGCGGTGCTGCCGCCGGCCCAGGTGTTGATCTTCCCGTCGGTGGAAACCCGGCGCACGGAGGAGGCGTTAGGGGTAGTGCTGGAATACACCGCATTGACGAGATACACGTTTCCCGCCCCATCAACCGCCACTTGCAACGGGAAGTTGAGGCTGGCGGCCGTCGCCAGGCCGCCGTCTCCGCCCGTCCCGGGTCCGGTGTAGGTGCCACTACCGCCGCCGGCGAAGGTCGTAATGATTCCCGTGGTCGCATTCACGCGGCGGATCCTGCCGTTGCCTGCGTCGGCGATATATGCGTTTCCGCCGGAGTCCACCGCCACGCTGTTGGGCGAATTCAGAATCGCCGCTGAACTTGGGCCGTTATCGCCACCGAATCCCGCTTGGCCGTTTCCCGCCACAGTGGTGATAGTGCCCGACGGAGTCACTTTGCGGACCCGGTTGGCGGTTGGATCGGCGATGTACAGGTTAGCCGAGGAATCCGCGGCGGCAGACGTGGGCCTGTCCAGGCGCGACTGGATGGATGGTCCGCCGTCGCCGACGGAGGTCACCGTTCCGGCGAACGTCGTTATGTTGCCGCCCACCACGAACCGGCGAACGCGGCCGTTATTGAGGTCGGCCACATAGACAGCGCCGGAGGCGTCGAGGGCGACCGCGACCGGATTGCCGAAGGTAGCGCCAGTAGCCAACGAGCCGTCGCCGCTGAAGCCGGTCGTGCCGGTTCCGGCGATGGTGGTGATGATGCCGCTCAAGTTGACGTAGCGGATGCGCTCGTTCGCCGTGTCGGCGATATACAGGTTTCCGGACGCATCGAGCGTCACGCCTTGCGGCGCCGCAAGCTCCGCCTTGGTGGCCGGGCCGTTGTCACCGGCGAATCCTGACTGATTGCTGCCGGCAACCGTGCTGATGATCCCGGTGGTGTTGATCTTGCGGATGACGTGGTTGTATGTGTCGGCGACGTAAACGTTGCCGGATGAATCGACCGCGATGCCCGTAGGAAACCAGAATGTGGCTTTGGTGGCTGGTCCGCCGTCACCGGCGAAACCAGTGGTGTTGCTACCCGCGATGGTGGTGATAATCCCGGTACTCGCCGTAACCATCCGGATACGATTGTTGCCATAGTCCGCGATATAGAGGTTGCCGGACCTATCCACCGCGATCCCCGACGGGCCTTGGATCAGGGCTTTCGTTGCAGGCCCGCCGTCCCCCGAGAACCCGCCCTGGCCTCCCATGCCGACCACCGTGGTGATGATCCCGTTGGTATCCACCTTCCGGACATCACTGGCGTCGCGCTCCGCTATGTAGAGATTGCCCGACGAATCGAACGCCAAGCCCTGCGGATACCCCAGCGACGCGCCGACGGCCAGCCCGCCATCGCCTCCGCCGTTGCTCAGGCCGTTGCCGGCCACTACGGAGATAACGCCGTTGGTCGCGACCTTGAGGACCATGGCGAGTCCGCTATCGGAGAAGTAGATGTTGCCCTGAGCGTCGAAAGCCATGTAGCTCGGATTGACAAGGTGGGCCGAAGTCGCCGGGCGTCGCTGCCGGCGTAGGTGTTGATGGTGCCTTGGGCCAGAGTGACGCCCGGCAAGACCAGGGCCGCCACCAGGAATCTTCTTAGAATCGCGTTCATGGAAACCTCCCGTGAAGTTGTCCTACGTTCGCCATCTGCCGGATGCCGGGACCTGCCCGTCGGTTCAGGGCTTCGCGTTGGGGTTCCGGCGGTTGTCGCCGTGAAGTGGAAATTCGGCCCGTGGACGGCTAGAACGCTCGCGGGCGCGGGCGTGCCATCGATGTTTCCCGCCGCGAAAGTCATGAGAGCGACAGGACCAATGGCAAGGCACCGGAACGAGCCGGTGCCTAGGACCGTGGGCTGCGATAGAGCGAGCGGCGGCGCAGCATCCACGTCAGGCCGAGCACGCCGGTGCCCGCAAACATGAGCGATAGCGAGGCTGGCTCCGGAGTGCTTGCAGGCGATCCTGTCAGGGTCACGTTGTCGATGCCCTCTACGTCGGTATAAGTTCCACTGGACCCACTATTGGTGACGAGCTCTATTGGAATTTGGACCTGGGTCACGTTGGCCAGGAGGCCGAGCCACGTCCCGCTGTTCACCGTCCAACCGCTCGGCGGCGCGGTACCCGAAATCGCGGCCGTGACGGTGATCCAACCGGTCGGATAGGTCGCCGGGGGCTGGTTCCCCAGAAAGGTCGCCGACCCTCCGGGCCCCGATAGATCGATCTCGTATTGGCCAACCGACTGAACCTCGGTCTCGGTGATGATGTTATCGTCGAACGAAATCGAGGAAACTCCGAGCGAGGCATAATTGCCCAAGAATGAGGATGGCGCCCAGACAACAGTGCTGTCGCCGCTCGCATCCGTAAACTGTATATAGCCGCCCGGATTTCCCCCGGTCGACTGCCACGCGATCTGTGATGGCGTATTTGATGTCCAGCCGCCGAGGCCGGTGTCAAAGGTACTAGACGCAATTACACCCGCTTCCGCCTCGCTGCATGTGAAACCCACCATCGCCAACGCAATCAATCCGTACCGTAGTGCACCACGCATGTCCGTTTAGCTCCTCACCTATGGAAGCGCCGCCGAAAGGAGAAATGAGTCACGCCGGGTGGAGAATCTCAAAATATCCTTTCGCAACGGCGCTGCGATGGCGATTTCCCGTACCCATGGAGCATCTTCCCGCCGGTTGACGCTTCCGTGGATAGGAGCGGAACTCGAAATCGTGCGAATCTGCCAGACCGGGAGCATTCTTAGCGCTTTTGCGCGAGAGCGATGGGTTGGATCCTCACCGACCACGCCTGGGCGCGCTCTCGGGAGAAGCGCCGGGCCGGACCGGTGCTGCCCCTCACGCCGAACATTCGCTGGGATTGGGGAACGTTTGGGAGTTTGTAAATTATTGAGGGAATTGGTCGGGGCGAGTGGATTCGAACCACCGACCTCCTGGTCCCGAACCAGGCGCTCTAGCCAGGCTGAGCCACGCCCCGAACACTTCCAGTCTAGCCGGTTGCACCCCCTAAGCACAAGCGCGTACTATCGAATTCGTGACCGAAAGCGAGAAGCTGCGCGAACTGCCGGGCGTGAACGAAGTCCTGGAATGGCTCTCCCCTGCCCTGCGGCGGTATCCGCACGCGCTGCTGGTGGCTGAGATCCGGCGCGCGCTGGACGAGATGCGCGCGGCGATCTTGAGCGGCAAACCGGGCGGCGCGGCGGCGGAGACGCGCGTGGAAGAGGCGCTCGCAAGCATCGAGCGGCCCTCGCTGCGGCGCGTCATCAATGCCACCGGCGTGGTGCTGCACACCAACCTGGGACGCGCGCCGCTGGGCGCGATGACGGCGCCGGCCGGTTACTCGAACCTCGAATACGATCTGGCCGGCGGGCGGCGTGGCAAGCGCGATACGCACACGGCCGGGCTGCTGGAACGGCTGCTGGACGCCCCGGCGATTGCCGTGAACAACAATGCGGCGGCGGTTTTTCTGGCGTTGAACGAACTGGCGTCGGGAGGCGAAGTGGTGGTCTCGCGCGGCGAGTTGATCGAGATCGGCGACGGCTTCCGCATCCCCGAGATCATGGCGCGCTCCGGCGCTACGCTGTGCGAGGTGGGCACCACCAACCGGACGCACATCGACGATTATCGGGCCGCCATCGGGGATAAGACGCGGTTGCTGCTGCGCGTGCATCCGAGCAACTTTTCCATGTCGGGGTTCACGGCGCGGGTGGAGTTAGGGGCACTGGCGGCGTTGGGGCGCGAGCGCTCGATCCCGGTGTATGAGGATCTGGGCAGCGGATGCGTGGTGGATCTGCGGCCGTTCGGAGTGGACGAACCGTTGGTTTCAGTGAGCTTGAAGTCCGGCGCGGATTTAGTCTCGTTCAGCGGCGATAAGTTGCTGGGTGGGCCGCAGGCCGGGATTCTGGCGGGAAGGGCCGAGATTGTGGCGCGGCTGAGGCGCAATCCGTTATTCCGGGCGCTGCGGCTCGATAAGCTGATCTGCCAGGCGCTCGAGAACACGCTGCGCAGCCTGGTGTTGGAACGGTGGGACGAAGTGCCGGCGCTGGCTATGATCCGGCAGAGCGCGGCGGCGGTGCGGGCTCGCGCGGAAGCGCTGGTGTCACGCGTCCCGGGACTGCGCGCGGAGGTGGTGGAAGGACGCTCCCTAATTGGAGGCGGCGCCACACCGGAGCAATCCATTCCAACCTGGCTGATCGCCATTCAATCCACGGATGCGGTGGCGGCCGAGCGGCAGTTGCGCGCGTCAACGCCCGCAGTGGTGGCGCGCATCGAGGGCGGACGCGTGGTGCTGGACTTGCGAACCGTGCTCAAGGAAGAACAGGACGATCTGGCCCGCGTGCTGGCGGGCTACGCGCGTTCCTGGTAAGTGCCTTCGGCGGTGTTGACCCTGATCTTCTCGCCTTCGGTGATGAACGGCGGCACCTGCACCACCAGACCGGTTTCCGTCTTGGCCGGCTTGGTCACGTTGGATACGGTGGCGCCTTTGAGACCGGGCTCGGTTTCCACCACCAGCATATCGACGCTAGCGGGCAGCTCCACACCGAGCGGTTTGCCTTCGTAGAACTCCACCTTCAACTTCAGTTGCGGGATGAGATATTGAACGGCGTCGCCAAGCAGGTCTTTCATGAGGTGCATCTGCTCGAAGGTTTCGGTGTTCATGAAATAGTAGTACTCGCCGTCGTCATACAGGTACTCCATTTCATGCTCTTCGAGCTGCGCCTTTTCGACCTTGTCTTCGGAAGAGAAGCGGTGCTCGGTCATGGTGCCGGATTTCAGGCTGCGCATGCGGGCCTGTACGAAGCCACGCAGATTGCCGGGCGTTCGATGCGTCATGGAGAAGACCGAGTACAGTTCGTTGTTGAACTTGATGATCATTCCAGGGCGCAATTGTGTTGCAGAAATCATGAAGCTCCTTAAAGGATGGCAGTGAATTCACTAGTATAGCAGGGCGATGCGGAGGAACTTCGCTCCCTCATGGTCGTGCGGCCAGTCGCGGCTCGCCGGGACCGGGCG
>JBEKQS010000088.1:0-18315 GCA_049519475.1 Bryobacteraceae bacterium
CCCTGGCGCATGGCGTCGGTGGGAACGGTGGTGGTGTTGGGGTTGGGCTGGCCGTCTGTGATGCCTTCCCAGGCGAAGAACCAGAAAATCGTGTTGCGGGTGTCCAGCACGTGAGGGACATAAAAAGGCCCGCCGGCGGTGACGCCGTACTGGTTGAAGTGGGTGACGGGCCGCGGGGAGCCGGCCCTGTTGAGGAAGAAATCATTGGCGGTGAGAGTGTTGGGCTGGTTGAACTCCCAAGCCGAGCCGTGCAAGGTATTGGTGCCGCTCTTGGTGATCTGGTTGAGCGTGCCGCCGGCGGTATGGCCGAAGGCGGCGTCGGTATCGAAGGCCTTGACGCGGACCTCCTGCACGGCGTCCTGCGGCGGGCTGAAAGCCAGGCGGCCATCCCAGGTGGCGTCGGGCGAACCGTTAATGAGCAGTTCGCTGGTTTGGGAGTAGGCGCCGGCGATGACCCATCCGGCGGCCCCGCCGCTATCGAATGGATGGACCAGGGTGGGCTGGGCGTAGCCGATGACGCCGATGGACAGGCCCGCGGCCATCATGGGAGTGCGGCCGTTGATGGGCAGTTCTTCCACTTCCTTGGTGGTAACGGCCTGGCCCACGGTGGCGCTTTCGGTGTTGACCATGCCGGCATCGGCGGTCACTTCCACGGACTGGCTGACATCGCCGACGGCGAGCTTGACGTCGATCACGGCGTGGTCGCCGGCGCCGACGTGCACACCCTTGCGCAGGGCTTCCTTAAAGCCGGGGGCCTCCACGGCGATATCGTAATCGCCCGGGAGCAGGAAGGTAGCGGCGTACTGGCCGGCGGAATCGGAAACAGTGGGGATCCTGGTGCCGGTGTGTTCTTCAGTAACCGTTACTTTGGCCGCGGTGATGGCCGCGCCGGTTGGATCGGTTACCGAGCCACTGATGGTGCCGCGAAATTCCTGGGCGAATAGCGCGGCGGGAATGAACAATGCGAGTAGCGAGACTGACATGGATTTCATAATCAACTCCTGAAAAGCGTTAACTGTATTATTTCGACGGCATGGGCACGAACTTTCCGGTGCATGCGTTCGGAGCTCCTTTGCCTGAGACTTTTGATATGCTGACGTCTTCGCCGGAAGGGCGGAAATTCACTGGGCCGGGGCCTAAAGTCAGATCGGCGTGGCTGGCGGCAATCTTGATTTCGGCGAGCGAATCCAGGTGCACGTTGTCGAACGTCATCCCCAAGCGGTGTTGCTGGTCGAAGCCGTCGAGAGTGATCTTGCCGGAACCCTCTACGCGAACGTTGCGGAGGACGATTCCGGTAAAGGTGGGGAGCTTGTCGTGGGTGGGCCCGGTCGCGGCGGAATAATTGGAATCCATGTAGATAGGGTTCTTGGTATCGCGGATGCAGACGTCTTCGTAGAGGACGTGGTGCACCAGGCCGCCGCGGGTGGAATTGGATTTAATGCGGATGCCGTTATCGGCGCCATCGATGGAAAGGTCGGTGACCAGGATCGAGCTCGCGCCGCCATCGGTCTCGCTGCCGATGGACATGCCGTGGCCGGTATAGAAATGGTTGTGCGAGACGGTCATGTGAGTGGTGGGCCCGGGGGCGCCGGCCTTGATGGCTACCTGGTCGTCGCCGGTGTGGATGAAGCAGTGGGTGATAGTGACGTTGATGGAATTCCCGGGGTCGATGCCATCGGTATTGCGGGCGGTCTTGGGTGTGTCGATGATGACGCCCCAGGCGGTGAAACCGTTGCCACCGCTGTAGGAGACATGGAAGTTGGGGGAATTCTTCAGGGTGATTCGGTAGAGGGTGAAGTTGTCGGCGTGCGAAAGGACCAGGATGCGGGGGCAGTTTTGGTTTTCGTTCTTGACCTTGGCTTCCTGGGCGAGGTCCCACCAGGAAACCTTCTGGCCGGTTAGCGTGTCGCCGCCGCGGCCGTCGATCGAGCCATCGCCCATGACGACGGCGCCGGAGATGTGGTCGCCCGCGATCAGAGGTTTGCAGCCGTGGCCGGTTTTATTGACGACGCCGCACGAGCCCGGCGTCACATCGTAATCGCGGGGATTGCGCGAGCCGTAGAGGATGGTCTTGGCGCCAATGAGGAGAGTGACGCCGGCGCGCAACTGGAGCGGGCCGGAGAGAAACGCGGCGGAGGCGCCATCGGCTTTCAGTTCGACGGCCTGGCCGGCGGGGCAATGGTCGAGAGCAGCCTGGATGCGGGCGGTGTCAACTTTGGCTTCGTCCGCGGCGGAGAGTTTGACTGGCAACTGGGCGGTGAGCGAAACGCAGGAGGGAGGGACGACGGGTTCGGTAACCGTGCGGGTGTCCTGGGCGTGCGCGCAGAAAACGGCAAGAGCTATTGAACCGCAGAGGCGCAGAGACACGGAGGAAAAACAGAAAGAATTAGATCTTGGTTTTCTCTGTGTCTCCGCTCCTCCGCGTTGAAAAAATTTTCTCATGCTCTCAGGAACAACGGCTCGATGTGGCGCGCGAAAAGGTTTTCAGTTACGTTGCGGGAGATGGATTCTTCGCAGGCCTCGAGCATTTTGGTGTAACGGTCGCCCATGTGGGCGGCGACCTTGTAGCCAACGTGCAGCAACTGCCGTACGTGCTTGTTGAAAAGAGGATTGCTTTGGTCGTGACGGAGAGCGCCGGCGTACTGTTCGGCGGTCCAGCGGTCCACTTCCCGCGGGGCGGGCAGGCGGGCGGCGTCGATATCGATGACGGCGGCGTAAGGAGCGCAGAGATCGTCGCGGTGGGCGAAGGCTTCGGCGTAAATCTCCTTGGCGAACGCGAGCGACTCGGGGCCGGCTTCGGCGAGACCGATCAGCTCTTCGAGCCAGGTGGTGCCGGCGGTCTTCAGATGGAGGCCGGCGCCGGTGCGGCGGATCGCGCGGCGCATGGGTTCGTAGATCGAGAACTTGTCGGAGCCGGAATGAACGCTGAGCTTGAGATTCGCCGGAAAGTGGTACGCCTGAATGGCGTGGGCGATGACATCCAGATCGGCGGCGAATTCCTTTTCGAATTGGGGGACGTCGCCGACGTAATCGACGCCCTTGTTAAAGCGGCCGGTGAACTTGGGAGCGATGGTCTGGATGGGGATGGCTTCATCGGCGATGGCGGCGAGGATGAGGAGGAGTTCTTCGGGAGTCTGGGGAGAATCGGTTTCGTCCATGGAGACTTCGGTGACGAAACTGGCGGGGTCTTTGCGGCTCGCGATGTTGCGGTAGATGCGGCCGGCTTCCTGGACGGCAAAGAGGTACTTGGCGGCGGCGGCGCGGGCCCCGGTGGAGAACTCGGAATGGCGGCGCAGGAAAGAGTCGACGCAGGCAGGGCCGGCGGGACGGCCGATGAAGTCGGCGACATCCAGGGTGAAGAAGTCGCAGGGGTCGATAAAGCGGCCGACGGTATCGTTGTTGATATGATCGGCGTCGAGGTAGTAGGAATAAGGCCAGTGGAGGGCGCGGACGGCGGCATCGGCGGCGGCGCGGGCCCCGGAGGGCTCCGAGCCGACTATCTTATGCTCGCGATTCGACTTATTCCAAACAGGGACGACCGTCACGCCCAGTTGGGCAGCGTGCACACAGGCAGCCAATTGAGGCCTGGCCTGATGCGCAAAACGATCACCTACCCCAATCGAGTATTTCTCTAGAGACTTCGGCACAACCCGGTCCTAACCTCTCAAATTACAACTCGTAACACCACTATAAGTGGGTGCATGGGACGGGTCAAGGCCGATTTCCTGAAGGGAAGATTTAGAAAAACTAAAGGCAGTCGGGTTTCATCATTGAGTCTGGCTCAAGCAATACTTTAGCGAATCGGATTTGACATACCATAGATGTGATAAGGATTCTAGAAATAAATGCAAACGGTGACAGTTGACCAGGCCGCCGCGTTGCGCGCACTGGCTGCCAGCCAGATTGGCGCGGCCGTGGAAGACGAACTCCAGGCGGCACAATTCATTGACATCCATACGCACCTGTATATGCCCTCATTAGGCCCGGTAGGGCTGTGGGGCATAGACAACCTGGTGACGTACCACTATCTGGAAGCGGAACTGTTCCGCTCCTCCACCATCCAGCCGGCCGCCTACTGGCGGCTGTCGCAGCGTGAAAAGGCGGACCTCATCTGGAGGGCGCTGTTCGTGGAGAACGCGCCGTTGTCGGAAGCGACGCGCGGCGTAATCGCGGTGCTGCAGGCGCTCGGACTGCCGACGGACAGCCAGGATCTGCGGGAGGCGCGCGCGTTCTTCGCGGCGCAAAAGCTGCCGGAGCACGTGCGCAACGTCTTCAAACTGGCGGGCATCAGCGAAGCGGTGATGACCAACGATCCGCTGGATCCGGAAGAAGCGCCGGAGTGGCTGAAGGGGGCGGAACTGGACCCGCTGTTTCATCCGGTGCTGCGCCTCGACCGCATCCTCAACAGGTGGGCGGAGCACTGGCAGATTCTCGCCGGCCAAGGCTACCAGGTGGACGCCCAGGCTAAGGGGAAATCGACGGACGAGGTGCGGCGGTTCCTGGCGGACTGGCATGCGCGAATGAAGCCGGTGTACATGGCGGTCTCGCTGCCGGACACGTTCCAGTTCCCGGAGGATTCGCTGCGCGGCCGGATGCTGGCGGAAGCGGTATTGCCGGCGTGCCGCGAGTTCGGGATCCCGCTCTCGCTGATGATTGGCGTGCGCTACCTGGTGAACCCGGCGCTGAAGCTGGCCGGCGATGCGCTGGGTAAGGCGGATCTGCGGACGGTGGAACACCTGGCGCGAGAGTATCCGGAGAACCGGTTCCTGATCAGCGTGCTGAGCCGCGAGAACCAGCATGAGCTGTGCGTCTACGCGCGCAAGTTCGCGAACCTGATGCCGTTTGGCTGCTGGTGGTTCCTCAACAACCCGTCGATTGTGGAAGAGATGACGCGGGAGCGGCTGGAGATGCTGGGGACGAGTTTCATCCCGCAGCACTCCGACGCGCGGATTCTGGAGCAGGTGATCTACAAGTGGCGCAACACGCGGCGGACCGTGGGGCCGATCCTGGCGAACGCCTACCGGCTGATGTCGGAAGACGGGCGCGGGGTGACGCGGGCGGACATCCAGCGGGACGTGGCGCGGCTCTTCCGCGGAAACTTCGAGCGGTTCACGGGGTTGAAAAAGCCATGACGCGGCGCGGGTTTGTGGGCGCCGCGGCGGCGCTGGCGGTAGGCCGCCGGTTGGGCGGGCGCCAGGCTGGTTCGGACCAGGCCGGTTTGTACCAGGCCAAGGACCCGGCCACGGAAATGGCGGCGGTGCTGAAGCGCATCAAGGCCCCGAAGTTCTCGAAGCGAGTCTTCGACATCACCAGGTACGGCGCCAGGCAAGGCAGCTCGAACGATTCCACGCAGGCGATCCGCAACGCGATCGAGGCCTGTGCGGCAGCGGGCGGCGGGCGCGTGCTGGTGCCGGCGGGCGCGTTTTCGACGGGGGCGGTGCACCTGAAGAGCCACGTCGATCTGCACCTGGAAGAAGGCGCGACGCTTTTCTTCAGCCAGGATCCCAAGCAATATCCGATCGTATACACGCGGTTCGAAGGGACCGAGTGCATGAATTACTCGCCGTTTATTTATGCCTGGGAACAGACCGATATCGCGGTGACGGGCTTGGGCATGCTGGACGGGCAGGCCGACAAGACGCACTGGTGGGACTGGAAGGGGCGGGATTCCAGCCGGGCACTGGTGGCGATGGGCGAGAAGGACGTGCCGGTGGCGGAACGGATCTTCGGCGAAGGCAAGTTGCTGCGGCCGAATTTCGTCCAACCGTACCGATCGGCCAACATTCTGATTGAAGGCGTGAGCATCCGCAATTCTCCGATGTGGGAGCTGAACCCGGTGCGATGCAGGAACGTGACGGTGCGCGGGGTGAAGATCGCGAGCCACGGTCCCAACAACGACGGGTGCGATCCGGAGTGCTCCAAGGACGTGCTGGTGGAGCAGTGCGTATTCGACACGGGAGACGACTGTATCGCCATCAAGAGCGGGCGCAATCGCGACGGGCGGCGGGTCAACGTGCCCAGTGAGAACATCGTGGTGCGGGACTGCACAATGAAGGATGGGCACGGCGGAGTTTCGCTGGGGAGCGAAGTCTCGGGCGGAATCCGCAACGTATTCGTGGACCAATGCCGGATGGACAGCCCGCATTTGAACTACGCGATGCGGATCAAGACCAACACGTTCCGCGGGGGAGTGATGGAGAACGTCTACTTCACCAACACCACGGTGGGGCAGGTTTCCGACAGCGTGCTGGAAGTGACCTACTTCTACCCGGAAGGCGACGACCGGGAAGGCCGCGGCGGACCTTTCAAACCGGTGGTGCGCAACGTGACGCTGGAACACATCACATCGCAAAAGAGCAGGCGCGCGGTGAATTTCCGCGGATACGACAACGCGCCCATCACGGGCATCCGGCTGGCGCATTGCAGCTTCGACAATGCCGCCGAAGAGAATGTAATCGAACACGTGGACGGGCTGCGGATCGAAGACGTAAAGCGCAACGGGCAGCCGATGGGGGAACCGGCGAAGTAAGGGAACCTCAGCGGGCGGACAGAACGGACTGCAGGAAGCGGGCGATGGATTCGGTGAGTGCCCGGCGGTGCTCGGAACGGGCCATGGCCAGGGCTTGCGTGCGCACCAGCTTGCGATCCTGCACGTGGTACGCCTGGAAGTAGCGGGGGCGGCCGCGCAGCGCGCTTTCCGGCAGGATCGAATAGCCAAATCCGGTCTCCACTAATTTCTTGATGGCCTCGGTATCGTCGGCCTCCATGATCACGCGCGGGGTGATGCCGATGTCGCGGAGGAAGCCCTCAATGATGGTCCGCATATTGCTGCGCGTGGGGTACAAGATGAAAGAAGCGGAGGCCAGTTCAGAGGGCTGAATGACGCCGACGTGCCAGCCGCTGACGCGTTGGGGCGAAGGCTTGATCAAGAGCAGTTCTTCCTCGAAGAGAGGGACAAGGTCGAGATTGGTTTCGGGGAAGGGCAGCGAGATGAGGGCCAGATCGAAGCGGCGGTCGAGGATACCGGCAACCATCTCCTCGGTGGGGGAAACGGTGATTTCGATGGGCGTTTGCGGGAACCGCTTGCGAAGCAGGCGGAGCGGCGGGCCGAGGCGGTGGATCAGGGTGGTGGCGCCGGTGGCGAAGTGAAAGGGGCGGTGGTCGGTGAGGGGGTTGTTGGCAAATTCCTGTTCGATGCCGCGGACCTGGGCGAGCACGGCGCGGGCGTGTTCGGCCAGGCGCATGGCGGCGGGGGTGGGGATGAGGCGTTTGCCGGAACGGACGAACAGCTCGGTGCGGAGGTCGGCGGCGAGGTTATGCAACTGGAGGCTGACGGCTCCCGGCGAGAGGAACATTTTTTCGGCGGCGCGCGTGACGCTGGAGAATTCCATGACGGCGAGGAAGAGCTGAAGCTGGCGGAATTCCATAACGTGTCTGTAACATAGGATCGCACAGCGGCGGGGTTGATGGCCCCGAATGAAGACCACGGAAGCGAATCGTTCGAATCCGCCCCTCCGGGAACCGGATGTATACTCACCAGAACACCGCAAAATGAGAATGGCCTCCGATCTGCCGGCTTCCCGGCGCTTGAACCTGCTGCCGCTCATCGGGGTAGTCTTCTTCGTGGTCTGCGGAGGGGCTTACGGGCTGGAGCCAGTGGTAGCGGCGGTAGGCGGCGGTTGGGCCATCGCGTTGATCCTGCTGGTGCCGCTGGTGTGGAGTCTGCCCATCGCCCTGATGGTGGCCGAACTCTCGAGCGCCATGCCCGAGGACGGCGGTTACTACGTGTGGGTGCGAACCGCCCTCGGCGATTTCTGGGGCGTGCAGGAGGCCTGGTGGACCGTCTGTTATACCTTCATTGATGTCGCCATCTATCCCGTTCTTTTCGTCAATTACCTCGCCTTCTTCTATCCCTGGCTGCGGCTGAACGAACATGGCTCCGCCTCCTGGAGCGTCTTGCTGTGCCGCTGGGCCATCGCGCTGGCCGTCATTGCGAGCGCCCTGTTAGTGAACTGGCGGGGCGTTTCCATGGTCGGTGAGAGTGCCGTTTGGAACACCGCGCTAGTGCTCCTTCCGTTCGCCGTCCTGGTAGTGGTTGCATTCGAGCGCACCGGAGCGGCGCACCAGGCCTGGTCCCTGGTTACACGCGAGTTGCGGACCAATCACAACACCGGATTGCTGACCCTGGGCTTTTCGATCGTCCTGTGGAATTACATGGGCTGGGATAACACGTCCACTTTCGCCGGCGAGGTCAACGACGCGCGCCGCAACTATCCTCGCGCGCTCGGGGTAGTGATGCTGGTCACGATAGCCGCTTACCTGGCGCCTGTCTTTGCCGGACTCGCCATCACTACCAGCCCGGACGCATGGAGCGAATCCCAGGGCTGGCCCGTGATTGCGGCGCGGGCGGGCGGTCATTGGTTCAGTCTGTTGCTGGCCGGAGCGGCGCTGGTAGCCATGTGGTCGATCTTCAACAGCCAGTTACTCTACTCCTCGCGCCTGCCCTACGTCATGGCTCGCGATGGCTGGCTGCCCGCGCCGCTGGCCGCCGTTTCCAAGCGCACTGCCATGCCGGTGGGCGCGCTCATCGGCTCCTGCGCGGTCTCCTCCGTGTTTGCGGCGCTATCTTTCGGCAAGCTGGTGGTGATTGACGTGCTGCTCTACTCCGCGGCGCTGGCGCTCGAGTATGTCGCGCTGATTGTCTTGCGATGGAAGCAGCCGGAGATGGAACGGCCCTTCCGCGTTCCCGGCGGATGGGCCGGAGTCGTCTTAGTAACTCTCGCGCCGCTGGGTTGTGCCGGTTTCTTACTCGTCTCGACGTTGCGCGATCCGGATTCCGACCCGCGCCAGTTACTGGTGGTGGCCGCGGCGATTGCGAGCGGCGCCGCTCTCTATTATGTTAGGCGTCTCGCGCGGGGCGGACGACCTTAGGTATCACCGCTTCCTGCGCGATCTCATTTCCTTCTTCTCCGCGTCTCGGCGTCTTCGCGTTGAACAAACTCACCGCGCCACTTCCGAAACGCACCCGAAGCCGGAGAGATAGCCCTTCTGGAAAATGGGCGGGGCGCCTTTCAGGTCGAGCAGGAAGGGCAGCGTGAGCGCCTTGCCGCTGTCCAGCCGCATGGGCTGGCCCGCTTGGCCCTGCCGTGGCACCCATTGCAGAGTGTACCCGCTGCCGCTGGCCTGGAAACGGTCGGCGTCACCGAAGAAGCGGAAGGCCGCCCACAGACCGTCGTAGGTGATGAAACTAAAGTCGCCGCCGCCCAGGTTGCCGGCGAGTTTGGCGCCGCGGACCGAACTCCCGGGCCAGGTGAAGTCCTTCGATTCCCCGCCTGCGCCGCTGGAAGTCAGAACCTGCCCGTCCAGGCTGAGCGTCACGCTCTTCAATCCTTCAGCCGGCAGGGCCTTCATATTGTAAGTCAAGCTCGCATCCTTGACGCCGTTCTTATACAGCGCTTCGCCCAGCGCCGTGGCGCGGTTGAGGAACCGCAGGAAAGCGTCCGTGACTTGCACGTGACTGTCCGCCCGCCGGACATACTCGCTGCCGCGCCGTTCGACATAGTTTTTCAACGTGCTGTCGAAGAAGGTTGCGAGTTTGCCTTCACCCGGGCGGAAGATGCCGTTGATGTCGTCGAGCGTCGCGTCCACCTTGGCGTTGGTGTCGAAAGGATACTTCTTCGTCAGGTCGGCGAATTCCCCGCAGAAGCGCCGGCCCTCTGTGTTGAGCTGCGCCGGGCCCAGCCGCCCGAGTATGGCCTCGGCCTGGCGGATGGGGTCTTCCATGAACTTCTGCACCATCCCGTGAACATTGCCTTCCCGGTCGATGCGGAAATTCTGAGCGATCTGCCGCGTCACCTTGTAGGCGTTGGTGGCATCCGCCTCGGTCTGGGAGACCAGATCGTCCTTCACGTCCGTACCGCTCTTGGCCACCCGGTCCATGGACGACTGCAGGCTGACCAACGCGCTGGTGTAAGCGCTGTTGTGGTCCTGGATGTAGAGGTCCGCGCATGGTGGCGGCACCACGTATTGCACCGGCTGGTACGGAGCCTTGGTCTCGTCGTCGGGCACCGCGGTATTTGTCGAAGCCAGGCAGAGCGCTCCCAGTAAGTAAGATTGGTTACTCGACAACTGACTCAGCTTTTGAGCCGCGTCGGCGATGCTGCGGTAGGGGACTACTTCGGAAGCCGCCAGGTAAGCGCGCCAGTTGGCGATATAGTCCTTGTGATACCGGTCGCGTAACTGCGGGCCCAGCACCACGGGATCGATATTAGCGAAGGCATGTTGGCCCAACACCCAGGCTTCGCCGCCGAAGAACTGCTTGACGTTGGAGATGGCATTGTCGACAAACTTCCAGCCGTCGATGGTGAAGGCGCCGGGCACGTCGTGATTGTTGATCACATAGGTAGCCGAGCCCTTGAACTGGCGGTTGAAGTTTACCGAAGGCTTCTGCCGCGTGGCCTCCGCCACAATGAACTGATAGATGCTCTCCAGGGCGTTGAACTGCGCCAGGTAAGATCGCGCCGACTCGACCGTCTCGCCTTCGTTATTCGAAGAAAACGGATTGGCGATGAGCAGCTCATCCGCGTAGAAATCGAACTGCTTGCGGGCCAGCGCGGCCCGGTCGGCGTCGATCTGGCGTCCGGCCGCCCAGCGCTCGTAGAGCAGCGGCGGAAGAAACGCCTGCGTGCTCTTTTCGTGGTTTGACGTCGTGATGAGATAGGCCTTCAGAGTGTCGTAACTCGGCTTATACTCGTCGTTCGGCCCGGGTTTGGCGGGCAGTTTGCGGAGCCACTCCAGGAGCGAGGTCTGCGTGGAGCCGAAGAGTAACTGCTGGAAGCGGCTGAAGTAGAGACTCCGCGCGGCCGGGTAGAGATCGCTGCCGGCATAGAGTCCCCACCGCAGGCTCCACGGCGCGCCTTGCCGGTCATACAGCGAGAGAAGTTCCACGCTTTCGCGCAGCGTGTCCAGCCGCGTCAGGGAATCGGTGGAGGGCAGCTCCTGCGCGGCGCCGCCGGATTCGGATTGCCCGATGCCGCGCGCGGCATCTTCCACCCGCGATTCGAGCGCGCGGTTGCGGAAGTATGAGACCGTCATTCCGATCGACCAGATGACGAACAGCCCCGCAGCGCCCGCGGCCAGCATGCGCCGCATCATCTCGGCCCGCACGCTCTGCGCGCTGGCGCCCATGGCGGCGCGGTCCCGCAGGATCACGTCGCTGAATAAGTGGCCCAGGAACAGCCACTGCGGCGTGCGCCGCGTGCGCACCGAAGACGTCGGCGAAGAAACCGGCCCTTCATCCTCCAGCATTCCCTCGAAGAAGCCGGTGGCGCCGCGTTTCGATTTGGCCCCAGGGTAGGATGCCATGCGCGCGGCCGGCACCGATTCCTTCACCACTACCGGCCGGACGCCGGAAAAATAGAAGCCGCGCAAAAATGGATTCACCCGCAACTGGCTGGGCCGCCCCAGGTCCACCAGAAACCGCACCGTGGAATTGCGGAGCTTGCGGTACTCGCGGGGAAACTCGTAGACCGCCGGCAACTTCGATGCGTCGTTCTCTCGCGCCAGAAACGGCAGACGCTTGTCGCACAGCGCGTGGAACAGGCCGTCGAAAGCCGCCGTCAGACGGCGCGACTCTTCTTCGGCGTAGACCCCGCCGCTCTCCCTGGTGTTGCGAATCGGCAGTGTCACGCCGAGCGTCTGGTGAACTTCCTCTTCGCTCAGATTGCCGACGAAATCCGTGAAAAAACCCAGCCGGTCGAGCTTGCTGAAGATTACGTAAATCGGCAGCCGGATGCCCAGCGCGTGCGAAATCTCGCCCAGCCGCGCCTGCAAATTGCGCGCCGTGGACGCCACCGCTTCGTCCGCGCCCGGTTTCAGGAAGCTCTCGCTGTCCACGCAGACGATCACGCCGCGCGGCGGCTGCGGACGGAAGAACAGCCGGCGCCGCCGCGGTTGCAGGCGCTTCACCAGCCGCATCCAGCGTCCCGGTTCCCCCAGCAGCCGGCCGCCCGCTTCCACGAATACCGATTTCTGCGCCAGCCAGATGTTGACCGGACGCGTGGGAACTACGTTGTTATCTTGATAGACTTGGCCCGCCAGCAGTTCCGGCTCCACGCCCGAGTGTACGAACAGGCTGGTCTTGGCGGCGCCGGTTTCGCCGATCAAAAAATACACCGGCATGCTGCCCAGCTTGGCTTCCTTGCCCACCATGGAAGCCGCCAGCCGCACTTCGGCGTCGCGCACGAACGATTCGATCTCGCGCTCTTCGGCGGCTGCCGCCACCTGCCCTTGCTGTGAGGCCGACTCTTTCTGGCGCTGCCGCTTCTGGCGCCACCAGTAGACCAGGCCAAACAGCGAGCCGGCCAGCCCCATGAAGAGCATCCGCACAATCATTTCGGCGGTGGGAGGCAACTTCAGCAGCCCCGTGACGAACCAGGAGATTGCTACGAAGACCACCAGGACGAGGACCGAGATTATGGAGAATCCCATGGTGGGGTTACGGACGCCCCCTGCTGGAGAGTTGGCTCAAAGACGACACGCCGGAGCTCAAACTGAAGTGATACACCGGATACAGCAGCAGCGCGATTCCGGCGCAGACTGCGGCCACGATGAAGAGACGGCGCATCCACGAGTCCGAGCGCAGCGGCCCGGCTGTTTCGGCCGGCAAGGCCCAGTTAGGCGAAAGGTCCACGCCGGATTTGCGGATGCGCTTGATCTTGTCTTCGGTCTGGCCCATCAATCCGCGTAAGTCGCCCTTGGAACTGATGCTATAGCGACCCAGATAGCCCAGCAAGAGGCAAAGATAGTAGACCTCCAGCAAATCGGCCACCTCCGGAGAATCGCGCCGGCCCAGTATCTCCTGCAGGTTTTCGAAAAACATCTCGCCCGCCACGTGGCGGCCGAATAGTTCTTCCTGCAGCGGTTTGCGCACCCAGTCGTTAAAGACCGGCTTCCGTAGGTTCAGAATGGATTCGTCCAGAAATGCCACCAGGGCGAACACTCCCGACTTTACGTCTTCGTCGGTGTAGCCTCTCGTCTTGGCGTTCTGGTCCGCCGTCTTGATGGCCTGGATTACCTGGTTGCGGAAGACATCCGCGTTGTTGACTTCCTGGCGGTGCGACCGCACGCGCACAATGGCCGTGAACAACTCCTGGAAAAAAAGCGCGAGATTGTCAGGCCAGGCGGTCACGGACTGAGCGGCGGCATCTTCCAGGTTCGGCACAGAAGAAATCCTTTACGACTCCAGTATCACCGACAACTCAATCTCCGGATCGGGTAATTCGCCGGGCACGTAGAGGCCGATCTCGCGGGTCTTGACCAAATGCTCCCAGCAAGGGCCGGACTTGTCAATCGCAAAATACTGAAACTCGATCTTGGGCGAAAGCGACGGCGGCGGCACCGCGATGTGCGACAGTTTCAGCCCGTATAAGGCGCGTTCCACCAGTTTCGGAACGAACTCCCGCGAGCAGATTTTCACCAGCCGCGGCGTGCGCTCAATCAGGTCGGCCTCCCCGATCCCGCAGCGGATGCCGAAAATCCAGCGCGAGCGGTTCAGCGTCCGCTCGTCCACGATCCGCCCTTCGTAGAAGTATCGCGCCGCCGCGGCCAAAGAGATCTGGACGCAATTGCTCGGCACGATCAACTCCAGGTGCGCGCGGATATGCCGGTCGAGCCCCTCGAAGCACTCGGCCAGCCGCGCGTGATCGTAGACCGGCAGCGCGCTCGGGTGGGAATCGAAGCTGAACGTGCACAGCGCGCCGGCCAGCCGCGATAATTCCACGAACAGCTCTTCCGGGTGCGCGCGCTTCGAAACGCACAGGTGCCGCAACGGCGCCAGGCTCGCATTCACGCAGTGCAGGAACCAGGCGTTGGCGATTCCCTCGGCCGAGAAGCCCGATACCGTCGTGCTTCCCAGGTCCTTGGGGCGCACCACCGTCCGGCACTTTTCTTCCAGCAGTTCGATGAGCCGCCGCAACATCGTCATCAGGGGCGGCGATGCGCTCACTTGCAGCAGCGGTGGGACGAATCGTTCCTCGAAAACGAACTGCCCCGTGCCTTGCCGCCGCACGCGCGCAATCTGCAGCGTCACCATGCCTTCGGCGCTTTCCGCGCCCACCAGGAAGCGAATATTCTTGCGCCCCAGTTGAATCATCTTCACGTCGCGGCCGGTGTTTTCGTCCGGCAGGGGCTTCTCTTCGGCGCGATACCGCACCGGCGCCCGCGCGTCTTCTTCGGTGAGCGCGCAGTTGGAGCCGTCCGGCCGCCGCTCGGGCACGGCCAGAAAAACATCCAGGCTGTCCTGCATCGGCGGAAAAATGTCCGTGATGTGACGGGGCGCCGGCAGCTCATCGAATTCCGGCATGTGAAAGCTCAACCCATCGGGGAACAGACCGCGCGCGTGGACCAGCGAAAGGGTTCCGTTCCCCAGCGCTTCGCCATTCAGCTCATAACCATTGAAACCGCATGGACGGAACCAGAGACTCGCTGTGGAAAACTCGATGGAATCTTCGAAGTAGCGGTTTTGAGCCTGGAAATGGTGGGGGCCCAGGTACATCCCCTCCGACCAGACCACCCTCGAAAGACTCTTCATCTTTTATTCTTCCTCCGGCATCCATGGGCCGTTGACATCCGCGCACAAGGTGTCATCATCATAATACAGCGGTTTCCGATCGCCGCCGCCATGAGTTTCTACAAGAAATACGAATTGCAACGGTTGATCGCGGATGGGGAAGCCAAGACGTTCCGCGCCATCGAGAACTCGACGGGCCGCCCCGTATTCCTCCATCTTTTCAATCCCACCGGCCAGCGGTTGCTCGCGATCTTGAAGTCCAAGCTGGGGAGCGTTCCCGGAAAACCCGTGGCGCCCTTGCTGGAGATCGGAGAGTTCGCCGGCTCTACCTACGCCGTCACGCTGCCGATCGAACCGTTCTCCGGCTTGCGGGAGTGGGTCGCCTTGAATCTCGACACATCCGACCCGAAGATGGCGGAGACGTCGCCCCTGCTGATGTCGCCATCGCAAGCCGCGCCGGCGGAAACTGCCCCTGTGCCACCGTTGGTCTCCGAGACACCTGTGCCGCCGCCACCGTCTCCGATTTCATCGCCGCCGCCAGCCGCTGCGCCGCCGGGCTTGCTCGCGGACCAGGCCGGAGACTTCACTCGGATGTTCGATTCGGAGCCGCCGGCCAAAGAAAAGCCGACGACGCCGCGCGCTACGCCGCCGGTCGTGGCGCCCCCGCCTTCTTCGATTCCATTGCCGTCAGCCGTCGTGCCGCCGGGCCTGCTCGCGGACCAGGCCGGAGACTTCACGCGGATGTTCGTTGCGGTGCCCCCGCCGAAAGAGAAGCCTGTACCGCCGCGCGCAACGGCGCCGGCCGCGCCGCCGCCCGCTGCGGCCAGCCTGCTCGCAGACCAGCGCGGCGAGTTCACCCGCATCTTCGACCCCGGGCCGCCAAAAACTCCCGCCCCTTCCGCCAGCGCCGCCCCGGCCAGCGAGTTCACCAAACTCTTTGAGGGTCCGCCCTCCCCGCAACCATTCGCCCCACCCGCGGCGGCGCAAAGCCCGGCCAGTGAATTTACCATGCTGTTCCAGGCGCCGCTGGGCTCTGGCGAGCCTCTCAAGCCGCCTCCACCGCCGACCGCTCCGCCGCCCGTGGGCCGCCGCCCGGGCGCCTCATTCCCGCCGGCCGCGCCGGATTCCCCGTGGCCCGCGTCTTCGAACAGTGACGCCTCCGCGGAAACCGGCCAGTTCACGCGCTTGTTCGGTTCGCGGCTTCCCGGCGAATCCATCGATATCGAAAAGGAACACGCCAGCGCCGCTCAATCGGCTCCGCCGGACAGCAGGCCCTTCCAGCAGGCCGGCGAATTCACCCGCATGTTCGGCCCCACTTCCCCCGGTGCAGCCGGTGCCGCCCCGCCCGCACCCGATGCGCCGCCTCCCTCGCTCAACACCGCCACCCGCATAGCTTCCGCGTCCGGGGCGTCCGGCGCGTCCGGTATGTTCGGGGCCCCTCAGGACCTGGCTAGGTACGCTGCCGAGGCGCTTGCCGCATCCAAGCCGGCCGACGCCGGACCCGGTGAGTACACCCGCATGTTCGCTCGTCCGGCCAGGCAGGGCGATGAAGATCAGGCCGCCCAGCAGCCGGCCGCACCCAAACCGCCGAACCCGGAAATGCAGCCGGCGAAAAAATCCCGCAAGAATCTCATTATCGCCGTCTCGGTGGTGGCTGCCGTGTTGATTCTGGCAATCGTACTGGTGATCGTTCTAGGCCGCGGTTCTCACTAGGTTTCGTTCCGAGGCGCGAGCCCTTCAGCGCGCGCAGGAGTACTTAGCTGTCATTTTTCCGATTCAGCGGGGCACCCTCTCGGGCTGGCTTGGAGCATAGCGCTGGAGGAGGGATCATGAGCGCGGGTGAATTCGCCAACCGTCATCGCGGCATCGCGCAATAGCTTTGAGCTTCTAGCGCACATCAATTGGATAAGTCGAAGCAGCCATGCTGCCTTTGTTGGCTTCCTCCACCACGGCGCGGAGTTTGTAGACTCCCGGAGGCGCCAGGAGAGTTAGTTCCGCATTGATGCCGGTTTGCATCATACGGGCCTGAGTCTCGGGTTTCAGCGCGAGCTCCATGCGGCCTTCTTTAGCGGCGACGATTTTCCCCTGCGAATCGAAAATGGCGGCAACCATGACGAGGCACTCGTTCTGCCGATCGTCCTTCGACACGAATGGAAGCCTGGAAATATCCACGTGGGCTTTCACGTGAATCGTCCTTTGGGCTTCGGACCGCTTTTCCACCTGAAGCGACACTCTGGCAGCCACGTCCGCCGACGAGTCGGACCCCAAGACCTGCTTGTCGAGATTCGACCGCTCGTTCTCCACTTTCTCTTCCTGCGCGAAATATCCCGGCCGCCCTTCCGCCGAGTAAGATTTCGCATCCACCAACTCCACGCGCAGCTGGTGATACGCTCCGTCGGAAACTACGCCCTCCGGCTTGAAGCTCATCCGATAGGTGACCTCGGGCGCGACGCTGGTCTCGCGAAAACCGGCGTTGAGATCGTTGTTTTTATGGAACAGGACGCCGCCCGTGCCGCGCGCCAGATTGCCCATCACGTCGTCCATTACCATGGGCCGTTCGTCGACCTCGGCGTTTTCCGCTTTCGCCCACGCCTGGTAACGGGGCAATCCCATGTAAACCGCTTTCTCCGGCGCCGGATCTTCGAACCTCTCGCCCGCCATCTGGTCGTTAAATAGGCCCTTGGTGACTAGCGAGTTGACGACCACTCCGGCGTGAACCGCGCGGTCGATGATGCGATCCTGATCCAACTCCATGGTTTGACCGACAAACCCGGAGGACGCCAGCAGCAGCACGCGCTGCCCCTGCTTCGCGCCGAGATAATTGACCACGCGGGCGACGGAAGTCAGCGTTTGCGTGGTAGTTGCTTTGACTCGGTCCCAAGTCTTGGTAGCCTGCACCATAATGCCGTTGGGACTGTTCGGACATCCGTGACGATAGGCTGCGATGGCGACCAGCCGGATAGTTTCCCGATCGTTCAACCTGGCGATCCGGTAAGCCTGGTACGGGTTGATGCCCAAACAGACTTTTTCGGCATACTGTGGATGGGCTTTCACCTCGGCTATGGCCGCCAGGATTCTTTCGGGGTCAGCGGTAAAGTCCAGGGCCGGCGTACCGGAGGCCGTGAAAATTCCGATCTGCACGCCCGCATGTAGAGAGCTGTTCACGTACTTGGAGGCTGCCACTTGCGTGCGTTGGACATCGCCGGCCTCTTCGCCGTAGGCCGCGTTAAGATCGTCGAAGAACACAGCCAGGAATCGTGCGTGGCCGGCAGTTCCCTGCGCCGGCTCCTGCGGTTTTGCCGGCGCGGTGGCTTCCGAAGTAGCGGCGGGAACGGCACCTGCGCCCGCGTCTGAAGCGGCCAGGATCTCGGAGAAAGCCGCGATGTTGCGTTTCTTGCCATCGTCAAAGATGCGGAAATTCGATTGTGTGAGCCCCGGAACGACGCGGCCGTGACTGTCGCGAACAGTGACACCGACTTCCACCAGCCGGGTCTCGGTTCGGAAGGTGAACGGCTGCGGAGCATACGGCTGGCTGCTCACGCGAACTTCGTCGGGAGGTGGGAGTTGTTGGCCGGGGAGCACCGGCAGCAGAAGTGTGGCGGCCGCCGGTAAGAAGGCCATCCGATAGAAACGCAGCGTCATCTAGCCCTCCAAGCGATCCAGTTGCCTTGGAGACATTATACGTGCCCTAACGGGGCGCCGCTGCTTTGGGTACTCCTTGATGGACGCCACCACCTTGTCCACCG
>JBEKQS010000089.1:0-18256 GCA_049519475.1 Bryobacteraceae bacterium
ATAATCTGCCTGCCATCGTCGGTGCGGTACCAGAAGAGCCACTTACCGCTTGCAACTCACACAGTAGTTCGGTTCTAATAATCGTGGAGGCCGAAATGCAGCAGTTCCTTCGCAATTTGTGGCGCGAAGATGGCGGTCAGGACCTGATCGAGTACTCGCTGCTGGTTACTTTTATTGCCCTCGTTTGCACCGGGTTCCTCGGTATTTTGGGCCCTTCCGTCACCACCATCTGGCAGGTCAACAACAACAATATCCAGCAAGCCAGAGTCGCCGCCGGCAGCTAACTTCGCGCGGCCCGGTAGCCGCATCTTTCTCGCCGCAACGGATACACAGTCGCGCAGCGCGCCGCAGCCAGCGTCTGCTTCAGAGCGCCGACGCCCCTCACAGCACGTCCGCAAACCCCCGCTTCATGTACCGGAAGAACAGCCCGCCAATCAGAAACAGCGCCACTCCGAAACCCGCCGCCACCGCCAGGTCGCGCAGATCCGTCCAGCCCCAAGTGGAAGTCAGCAGCATCTGCCGGTACCCCCGCACCAGGTAATTCATCGGATTCAGCGTCAGCAGAATCCGCGCCTTCGGAGGATATTTTGCTTCCGTGAAGAAAATCGGCGTGAGCCAAAACCAGAACTGCAACACCACGCTCATCACCTGCGCCGTGTCCCGCTGGAAGACGTGCAGGCTCGCCACAATCCATCCCACCCCCACTGCGAAAAGCCCCAGCACAAAGATGTATACCGGCAGCAGCAGCAGAAAAATACTGATCTGGTTCAGCATCACCCCCGCCGCCGCCACCATCAGGGCCACCGCCAGAAGGTGGCTCACGACCGAGGACAGAAATACCGACACCGGCAGGATCTCCGCGGGAAACACCGTCTTCGTGATCAGGTTCGATTGGTCCAGCATCACCGTGGCCGACCGTTGCACGGTGTCGCTGAAAAGCAGCCAGGGCAGCATCCCGGCAAACAGGTAGAGCGGGTAATAGTCGGTGGCCGCGCCCTCCGGCTTTTGGTGCAGCACCTTCACGAAAACGAACCACCAGCACACCAGCAGCACCAGCGGATGGATCAGCCCCCAGATCCAGCCCACCGCCGAACCCACGAAGCGCTGATTGAAATCGCGCCGCACCAGTTGCTCGAGCAAACTGCGCCGCTCCACCAGATTCCGCAAAAATAAGGTTCCAGGTAGCCGCATGTGGTTGCTAAAATTGAACAATACCAATTTTATCAATCACTTGCAAACCAATTATAAGGTTGACAGGGCCCCCTTCATGCTGTTACAGTTTGGAATTCGCCGATCTGTTTCGTTAGGAAATAGCCCTGCCCGGGCCGGCGCATCGGTCCGGTTGAAGAAGACTATGAAGCAAGAATATTTCGTGGTCGTGGTGGCTCACTCCCTCCGCGGCAGGCTCAGACGCATTCATATTCCGCATCAGGCTGTCTATGCCATCCTCGCTCTCGCCCTGCTCGGCGGCATTTCCGTCTTCGGTTTCGTGGCCAGCTACGCGCGCATGGCGTGGAAAGTAGCCAACTACAACAACCTCCGCACGGATTTCGGCGCCCTCCGCGTCCGCTACCAGAGCCTCCAGAAGGAAGTCAGCCAGACCAATCAGCAATTGGCCAGCCTGGAGCTCTACGCCAACGAGGTTTCCGCGGTATTTGGCCTCAAGCAGAAGCTGCAAGGTCCCTCCGATATCGCCGCCCAGGGCAAGCTGGTCCCGTCGTACGCGGAAAGCGTCCAGGATTACAACTTCCTCCGCAACGCCAACACCCTTTCCCTGCTCACCAGTTCTTCCCGACGCGTCCACCCGCTCAATGGCACTCCCAATCTCTGGCCCATCGACGGCCGGCTGCTGAGTGGCTTCGGCCAGCGCAACGATCCGTTCGGGGATGAAGGCGAATTCCACAAAGGCGTCGATCTCGGCGCGCCCGTCGGCACGCCCGTTCACGTCACCGCCGATGGCGTCGTCCGCTTCGCCGACCGCCAGAGCGGCTACGGCCTCGTGGTGATGGTCGATCACGGCGGCATCGAAACCCTCTACGCCCATCTCTCCAAGATGTACGTGCATTCCGGCCAGGAAATCCGCCGCGGCGAGCTGGTCGGCGCCGTAGGCACTACCGGACGCGTCACGGCCCCCCACTTGCACTACGAAGTCCATCTGAACGGTCGCCCCGTCAACCCCTACCAATTCCTGGCGAAATCCAACGTCTTCCACCAAGTCGCCAAAGACTTCCCGTTCTAGGGTGAAGTATTACAGCATCTCAGCTTCTTCGCCCCGTGGCGCACGCACTGATGCGCGCCGCGTCGATACTCGGGTCGACGCTTGGCTGGGGCTATGCTGCCCTGTCGCCCCAGTTCCCCATTTTCGCGGTACCCTGTACCTAAACCTATGCGCGCACTGATCCTGTTCGCCGCCATAGCGGCTTGTGCCTGCGGTCCGGCTTCACAGACCGGCGTCCCCGAATACGGTTACGACGTCGTCCACGTCTATCCCCATGACCGCACCGCCTTCACCGAAGGCCTGTTCTACCTCGACGGCTTCCTCTATGAGGCCACCGGCCTGGAACAGCATTCCTCCGTCCGCAAAGTGAAACTCGAAACCGGCGAGGTGGTCGAAAACCACGACCTTCCCCCCGAGTTCTTCGGCGAAGGCATCATCAAGTGGAAGGACAAGCTCTACCAGCTCACTTACAAAACCGAAGTCGGCTTCGTCTACGACTTCGCCACCTTCCAGGAGAAGAGCCGCTTCCAGTATTCCGGCGAGGGCTGGTCCATGACTACCGACGGCAAAGTCATCTACATGGACGACGGCTCCGCCCAGATCCGCATCTGGGACCCCGAGACCCTCCAGGAAAAAGGCCGCATCACCGTCACCGACGAGGGCAAGCCGGTGGAGAACGTCAATGAACTGGAGTGGGTCAAAGGCGAGCTCTACGCCAACATCTGGCAAACCGACCGCATCGCCCGCATCGATCCCAAAACCGGCAAAGTCGTCGGATGGATCGATCTCACCGGCCTGCTCGCCCCCTCCGACATCGTCGAGACCGGCGATTTCCGGACCGACGTCCTCAACGGCATCGCCTACGACGCCCAGCACGACCGCCTCTTCGTCACCGGCAAGAATTGGCCCAAGCTGTTCGAAATCAAACTCACCAGGAAAACTCCCCGCTAGTTTGGGTGGGCCAGGCAGTGCTCGCCTGTCCGCGCTTCGGGCGGCTCTTCGGAAGCGCCGCGAGGCACGCTTGGTGTATACTACCGTGAGCCGGAGGGGTCAGATGGAAGATGCCGGTCTACACTACTACACGAAGGACACTCACGATGAAACGACTGACGGTAACACTGTTGATGATGGCGCTCGGCGCCGGGATGCTCCTCGCACAGGCCCAAACCAAGGCCACCGATACGAAAAAGGCGGCAGCGGCCCCCAATGCCGCCGTGGATGAGCTCAAGCAGATCGAAAACGACTGGGTGGATGCGTCGAAGGCCAAAGACGCCGGCAAGCTGGGGGAAATTCTCGCCGATAGCTGGGTGGAACTGGACTGGGACGGTAAGACGACGACCAAAGCCAAGGCTCTGGCGGACACGAAAACGCCCGGCAATTCGTTGGACACCTTTGAAATGGGCCCCATGAAGGTTCGGATCTTCGGCAACACCGCTGTTGTCACGGGAAGCGACACCGAAAAAAGCATGGGAGACGGTAAAGATACCAGTGGAAAATATGTTTGGACCGATGTGTTCGTAAAACAGAACGGCAAGTGGAGAGCCGTAGCATCGCAATCCACCAAGCTGCCTAATTAGCCCACTGTTAGCGTGCGGCGGGCGCCCTCGCCCGCCCCGCCGCCGCCTCACCGGAAAAGCCGCGGCGCGAAATCCGCCAGGTAGTCCCGCCAATTGCGCCACACGTGGCCCTCCTCCGAAGGCGCGAACCGGTGCTTGATCTGATGCTTCTCCAGCGCATCGCTGAGCGCCTGCGAGCCCACGAACAGACCGTCCGTCTTCCCGCATGCAATGTAGAACAGCTTCAGTTTCTGATTCGCCGCAGCCGGGTCCGCGAAGAAATCCTTGAACGTGTCCTCCGGATTGCCGCGCGCCGCCGCGCTGAACGCGCCGATGAAGTGGAACGTGTCGAGGTGCCCAAGTCCGATCCGCAACGCCTGCCCGCCGCCCATCGATAGGCCCGCGAGCGCGCGATCGTCGGCCTTGGCCGAGGCGCGATAGAGCTTCTCGACGTACGGGATGACGTCCTGCAGCAGATCGTTCCCAAATAGATCGTCGGCGTTGGCCGGTCCCCGTCCAGCCGACGCAATCAGCATCACTTCCGGCAGCGGACGCCCGTAGGGCATCACGACGATCATCGGTTTCGCGCTCCCCGCCGCAATCAGGTTGTCGAGAATCAGGTTGGCGCGTCCGACATCCAACCGGCCGGCCTCCGTGTCGCCGGATCCGTGCAGCAGATACAACACCGGAAGCTTCGACTTTCCCTCTTCATAGCCCGGCGGCGTGTAAACGTAGATGCTCCGCGGCACGCCCAGCGAGGCTGAGTGATACCAGTTGATGTGCACGGTTCCATGCGGGACCCGCTGGATGTCGTAGACCGCCGGCTGATCCCCGGGCACTTCGAACATCGACTCCGAAGAGCGGTCGCCGAGCTTCACCATGGGGTTGCCCGGGTCGATGTTGCGGACCCCGTTGACGGTGAATGAATAGTTGTAGACGGCCGGATGAAGCGGCCCCCGTGATGCTCCAAACGCCATCTTCGCCTTTGGTCATGTCCTTCGCCGCCGAAGGCGGTGGCGCTCCCTCTACAGCCGGCGGCGCCTGCAGAAAGTCGCCGTTGAGTTTCACGCTGGTCGCGCTCAGCCGGAAAAGTACGGTCCGGTCGGGTTGAACTTCATAGGATGGCGGCTGCGGCGCAGCGTTGCCTCTTCCCCCTCTTGCGCCCCCGCGGCCCGCGGCCGTCGAGTACTGAGCGCATGCCAGCGAACCGAAGATCAACCATTGCGCGGCGAAGGCCGCGGCTACCGTAAGATACAAGTTCCGCTTCATGAAATAGTCCTTTCTAATTCGCTCCCGCACTCCTTGAGCATTATGCCATGCCTCGGGGCGGCACCGCCTGCCCATTCTGACCTCCTCGACTCCCGACTCCTGACTTCCAGATCCCGCGGGATATCAAGGGTGCAGCCCTGGCTTGCGCTAGACTGTTATTGCAGCCCATGGACCTTCAAAAAATTCAGCAGGAAATCACCAGGCAGAATTTGGACGGGTGGTTGTTTTTCGATCACCACTTCCGCGATCCGCTGGCTTATCGCGTGTTGGGTCTCCCCGCCGCCATGCCCACCAGGCGCTGGTATTACATGATCCCGGCCAACGGCGAACCCGCCGGCATGGAGCACCGCATCGAACGCAATTCGCTCGGCACGCTTCCCGGCACGCGCATTCCCTACTCCAGTTGGACCGAACAGGTGGCCGCGCTCGGCAAACTGACCGCCGGCATGAAGCGTGTCGCCATGCAGTTCTCTCCCATGTGCGCCATCCCTTACGTTTCCATGGTGGATGGCGGCACCATCGACCTCATCCGGAGCCTCGGCGTGGAAGTGGCCAGTTCCGCCGAGCTGATCCAGACCTTCGAAGCACGCTGGACCCCCGAAGCCCGCGACATGCACTTCGAAGCCGGCCGCCGCGTGGACCGCATCCGCAACGAAGCTTTCGCCATGATCCACGAGCGCCTCTCGAACGGCGTGGCCATCCGCGAAGTGGACGTGAAGAACTTCTTCCGCGAGGGTTTCGCCAGGCACGGCTTGCTCACCGATCACGGCCCCATCGTGGGCGTGAATGCCAACGCCTCCAATCCGCATTACGAACCGATGGAGGAATCGAGCGCCACCATCCAGCGCGGCGACTGGCTGCTGATCGATCATTGGGCCAAGCTCGATCAACCGGGCGCCGTGTACTACGACGTCACGTGGACCGCGTATTGCGGCGAGAACCCGCCGGAGCGCATGCGCACGGTCTATGAGACTGTCAGGAACGCGCGCGATGCAGCCATTAGCCGCGTGCAAAGCGCCATCTCCGCGGACCAGCCGCTGTGCGGCTACCAGGTGGACGACGCCTGCCGCGAGGTCATCGTGAAGGCTGGCTTCGGTGAGTATTTCACTCACCGCACGGGCCATTCCATCGGCACCGAGGTTCACGGCAACGGCGCCAATATGGACAATTTTGAGAACCACGACGAGCGGCGCGTCAGCCCGTTCACCTGCTTCTCCATCGAGCCGGGCATTTACCTGCCGGAATTCGGCGTGCGCTCCGAAATCAATATGTTCATCGCCAAAAACGAGGCGCTGGTGACCGGCGAGATCCAGCGCGACATGGTTTTCCTGTAAATGCCGGCGCAGGCACTGGCGGCCGTGGCGACGTTGCTTTCGTTCGCGCCGCACGGCAACCGCATCGAGATGGTGCTCGACCGGGGCAGTGCCGAAGTGGTGTGGTTGAGTGCCCGGACGTTTCGCTTCCGGCGCACGCTGGACGGCCCTTTGCCCGCGGTCGAGGCCGCCACTCCCGAACCAGTGGCCATCCAGTTGGACGATACCCCCGGCGCGCTGCGCATGCGGTCGCCCCTGCTCGACGTCGCCATCGTCAAGCACGGCCTGCTGGTTCGCGTGAAAGAGTTGGACGGCGACGCTCTGATGACCGATCTTTCCGAGCCGCGCGAGCAAGCCGGCCGATTCGTCTGGCAACGGCAGGCCCCGGCGGGAGTTCGCTTCTACGGGCTCGGCCCGCGCGCCGACGCCGTCTTCGATCTGCGGGGCCGCGCCGTCACCGCCGATATCCCGTTCCTGATTTCGACCGCCGGATACGGTGAGTATCACGCCGGCGGCGGCGTCTACCGGTTCGATTTCACCGGTTCCAACCGCTACCAGGTCGAGGCCCCGCGCGTGGATTACTTTTTCTCTTACGGCCCGAAACCCAAACAGATTTTCGAGGAGCACAACCGCGTCCGCGGCCCGGCGGTGGAGTGGCCGGCCACCACCGGGCGGCCCGGCACGTGGGCCACGCTGCGCGATTCCCTATTGCGCCTTGTGCAGGGCGCCCTGTCCGCCGACTTCGATCCCACATTCGACCTCACCGCGTATATCGACGCGCCGGCCGAACTGCAACAGCGTGCGCGGCAGATTGGTTCGCTGGTGGGCAAGGTCACGCCCGGCACGTTGGGGCTGAGCGGTTTCCGCAAACAATTGGCCAGCTTCTTCGACATCTACGACCTTGAAGTGCGGGACCACGGCCATCCCACCTGGCATCCCCTGCCCTTCCAGTTTCCCGACGATCCGGAGTGCGCGCGCCATGCCGACGAATTCATGCTGGGCGATGAAATGCTGATTGCGCCCATCTACCAGTCCGGCGGCAAGCGCGAGGCCTATCTGCCGCAGGGCATCTGGACCAACCTGGAGACCAACCAGGTCTCGCAGGGCCGCCAGGCCATCGCCGTGGAAACCGCGGCGCTCGCGGTCTTCGCGCGCACTGGCAGCATCGTGCCGCTCGATTCGGCGGCCGGCATGGCGCTGCATTATTTCCCCCGCCTGGGCGGCGAGTTCTTTCTGATTGAGGGCGAGACCGGCGAGTACACGCAAATTCACGCCGCGCCCGCGGCCGACGCCATGCGCCTGGAAATCGAATCCAAGAAGGATCGCGATTACCAGTGGGTGGTGCACCATGTCGAAAGGCCCACGACCGTCGGCTTTGAAGATCGCATTTACGTGCCGGCGGCTTCGCCGGCGGCCCTCCCGGATGGCGCCTGGTATTACGACGCCGCGCAGAAAAACCTGCAAGTGAGGGTGAAGGTGAAAGCCGGCGAGGACCGCATCATCAATCTGACGTGGTAGCCCTCACTTTCGCAATCCTCCGCCTCGGGTCGCCCGGATCATCTTGCCCCAGAGCGCGCTGGCCAGATCCTCTTCATCCTCCGCATGCACCGGGACCACGGCGATGTGCAGACCTGCCATTTCGTCGGTGGTCGATGGGCCCCACAGCACGCGCTTAGGCGGATGGTTGGGGTTGCGCGGATTGCCGTCGGAATTGTCGTAGGTGAATTCCATGACTACGTCGGTCCCGGCGGGCAGGCGCAGCGGCGCGGCGTAGAGATATTCCTGCTGCCAGGCAAAATTCCAGTCGGCGATATGAATGAGCGTGCGGCGCGTGCCGTTGGGCAGCACGGCATATCCGAGCATGTCTTTGCAGATGTAGTGAGCGTGCGGGTTGATGCCGATGGCGTCCACGGCCACCGGAATCGTGAAGTGGTCGGTAACCTTATATGTGCGGTCGCCGGGCGGAATGTCAATGCGGCTGGAGCCGAGCGGAATGTCCAGGGCCTGGCGGGTCGGTTTGCGGTCGGTGAAGTACAGCGCCACGGCGGTCCGGTCCGTCTCCGGCTTTCCGCTCGGATGGTAGTGGACCTGTAGCACCAGGTCGGCGCCGGCGTGAAGCAGGATGGGGATGTCGTCGGGCGCGCGGAACGGCAGCGCGCCGGGAGTCCAGCCGGCCAGGCCGCGCGCCGGCAGAAAGCCCGGCGTGCCGAAGCACTCGTAACCCGAACCGGTGTCGCGCTGGCGGGCCGAGCCGGTGATGTCCTGAAACAGCAGCGCGTGGTGCACCACGCGCCGGTTGCCGGGCTGCATATCGACGGCGCGGACCCACCGGTCGCGCGGAATCTGCGACGGGAGCACGAAGCAGCGGTACTCGTCGGGCCCATCGGCCGGGACGTCGTAGGCAGTGGGCATGCGGGCTTCGAGATCGGGCGGCCCGAGTTGCCAGCCTTCCGGAAAATGGGGCGGCGCGGGCGTGGCCGCGGAGTTGCCTTCGGGCGCGCCCTGGGCGGCCCAGCGCGTCAGAGTGGCGATCTCGGCATCGCTCAGGCGGCGCTCGTCTTGGAAATGCGGCTCGACCGGCAACCACGGCGGCATGGCGCGCTTCGACGTGACGGCGGCAATCAAGGCAGCCCGCTTGGCCGTGTCCTGGTAGGTGAGGAGACTGAACGGCGCGACGCCGTTCGCCCGATGGCACGGGGCGCAATGGCGATAGAGAATGGCCGCGACATCGTGCGAATACGTGACACTGGCGCTCCCCGCCCAAAAAGCCGCCAGCCATCCCAACAGGTGCACAGATCTATTGTGCCGCAGGTTCCAAACTACTTGTGGGGCAGACCCCCTGGTCTGCGCGGGTCCCCCTGGACCCGCTGTTTGCTCAAAGGACCAAGCGCTTGCCACTCGCGAAAAGCCGGCCGGGGGGCCGGCTGCGGACGAGGGCGTCCGCCCCACCAAGCAACTACACTATGGCGACGGGCCGGATGGGAGACGCGGTGGCGCCGCGGATCTTGAGCGGCAGCGCCACAAAAAGAAATTCGGCCACACCCGCGCCGGCCAGTTCCTCCAGGTTCAGGCACTCGATGATGTGAATGCCGTTCTCGACTAACAGGTGGACGTGGACGGGCATGCTGGCGTCCGGAATTTTCTCGAAGCCCACGGTGTCGGAGCCCGCCGCGTAGACGTCGCGGGCGCTCAGCCATTGGGCGCCGGCCAGCGCCGGACCGGGGCCGCTGGCCTGCGAGACAAAGCGGGCGGGATCGTCCCAGAATCGCGCCCAGCCGGTGCGCAGCAACACGACATCGCCCGAGCGAACCTCGACGCCGGCCTCGCGTTCGGCATCCGCAAGCTGCGCGGGAGTGATTTCGAAATCTACCGGCAGCGCGTCGACGCCGATCTGGCGCGCGATATCCAACAGCACCCCGCGGCGCAGGATGGGCGGAACGGTATCGATGGAGTGCTCTCGCAGGCCGCCCTGGTAGGATTGCAGCCCGGCTGCTTCCCCACCCCCATACAGCTTGCCGCCGCAGGAAAAATGGCATAGCGCGTCGATGTGCGTACCGACGTGGCTGCCGAGCGCGATGGCATCGGAAGCCGCGCTGTTCCCGGCCGGACCGGTGTACTCACCGTGCTGCTTCACCAAGCTGAAGAGGAACGGCGGATGCGTGGGATAGTGCGGCATCCCGATGAAATACGGCTGCGCCAGATCGTAGATGCGCGAAGAGGAAAAGCGATCGAATAGTTCCATCGGAAATGGTAGTGTAGACCGAATTGACACCGAGCGGGGCACAGGCGAGAAATGCGGGTTAACCTTCCAGCCACTGCGGTACGCTGGAAGTCGGTTATGAAACTTCGCGAGATTGCCGACCAATTGGGGTGCCGCGTGGCGGGCAACCCGGACCTGGAGATCACCGGCGTGGCCGGCACGGAACATGCCGGGCCCGGACATCTCACGTTTCTGGCGAATCCCAAATATGGGCCGAAGGTGAAACATACGCGGGCCAGCGCCATTCTCGTAGCGGGCGAGATCCCGGGGGTGGAAATTGCGTTTCTGATTTCGTCCAACCCCTACCTGGATTTCGCGCGCGCCCTGGCGCTGTTCTATCAGCCGCCACGCCCGGCCGCGGGCGTTCACCCGATGGCTGCGGTAGCGGCGAGCGCGGTGGTCGGGGAGAATTGCTCGATTGGGCCGTTCGCGGTGGTGGGGGAACACGTCAAGCTGGGGCGCAACGCGGTATTGCATCCACACGTGGTGATCTATGAAGGCGCCGAAATCGGCGACGATTTTCTGGCTCATTCGGGCGCGACGGTACGGGAGTTCTGCCGGATCGGGAACCGCGTGATTCTGCAGAACGGCGTGGTGGTGGGAGGCGACGGATACGGCTTCGCCAAACGCGCCGACGGCTCGCATTTCAAAATCGTACAATCGGGCGTGACCGTGATCGAAGACGATGTGGAGATCCAAAGCCTGACCTCGATAGACCGCGCCACGGTAGGCGAGACGCGCATCAAGCGCGGCGCCAAGATCGACAGCCTGGTGCAGGTGGGTCATGCCTGCGTGGTGGGCGAAGACAATATCATCTGCGCGCAAACCGGCCTGGCCGGGAGTACGGTGCTGGAGCGCAATGTGCTGCTGGCCGGACAGGTGGGCTCGTCGGGACACCTCACGGTGCACGAAGGCGCGACGGTTTACGCGCAGAGCGGCATTGGCGGCGATGTGGCGGCCGGAGGACGCATTTCGGGTTCGCCCGCGTTTGGGGCGTCGGAGTGGCTGCGGGCCGCCACGGCCTTCCAGCGGTTGCCGGAAATGCTGAAGACTATAAGGGAATTGAAGAAGAAAGTCGATGAATTAGAGAAGCGATGACGAACCAAACCCCACCCCACGGCAACCGGCGCCCGGTTGCTTACCTGAACGATCAGTTTCTGAATGGGCCGGATGCGCGCGGGCTGCGCATCCTGTCGGAATTTCTGGAGCCGCTGGCGCACTTCCGGCGCGAGAAGATCCGCGATACGGTGGTGTTCTTCGGGTCGGCGCGCATCCGCGAGGAAGGGCCCATGGCCCAGTATTATGAGGATGCCCGCACCCTGGCGAGATTGCTCACCGAATGGGCCGGGCAGTTCACCAACAGCACGTACCGGTTCGTGGTCTGCTCCGGCGGCGGACCGGGCATCATGGAAGCGGCCAACCGAGGGGCAAGCGAAGCCGGCGGCAAGACCGTGGGGCTGAACATCGGGCTGCCGTTCGAGCAGTTTCCGAACCCCTACATCACGCCCGAGCTGAGCTTCGAGTTCCACTACTTTTTCATGCGGAAGTTCTGGTTCGCGTACCTGTCGAAAGCGCTGGTGGTCTTCCCGGGCGGCTTCGGCACGCTGGACGAGATGATGGAAATCATGACGCTGACGCAGACCCAGAAACTGGCCAAGAAGATCACGGTGGTGGTCTACGGCAAAAAATACTGGGAGGAGATCATCAACTTCGACGCGCTGGTGAAGCACGAGATGATCTCGCCCGAGGACCTGGATCTGTTCCAGTTTGCCGACGATCCGCAGACGGCCTTCGAGCTTCTGAAAGCCGGCCTGACGGACTACGCATCGCAGACGGACTCGCCGGAGTTGCCGGCGATCGCACGGTCGGTCAACCCGCAAAGGACGGAGAGCAAGTAGGGGGCAGCGGCCGGCCTGAATTATTCGTAGCGCAACGCCCGGATGGGGGAAATGCGCGAGGCGCGATGGGCGGGGATGAAACCCGCCAGCGCGCCGGCGGCGGCCAGGATCAGAATGGTTGCGACGATCGAGGCGGCGTCGTAAGCTTTCACGCCGAAGAGCATGCTGGCGACGTAGCGGCTGAGAAGAAGCGCCGCGGGAATGCCGGCGGCCAGGCCACAGGCGACCACCAGGAGGGATTCGCGCAGCACCATCCACAGGACCTGCGGCCCGCCGGCGCCCAGAGCCATGCGGAGACCGATCTCGCTGGTGCGGCGCGTGACCGCGTAGGCCAGCGTCCCGTACACGCCGACGGTAACCAGCAGAAGCGCGAGGAGTCCGAAGAAGCTGGAAATGCGGGCGAACATGTGTTCCTGCCCGAGGGCTTGGTCGATGAGCTGTTCCTGCGTCTGGATGCCGATCAACGGGAGGTTGGGATCGACGTGGCGCATGATGTCGCGTAGAGCGGCGGTGATGGAGAGCGGGTCGCCGGCGGTGCGGACTTCGAAAGACATGCGGCCGACCATATCGGGCACGGCGGTGTAAGGGATGTAGGCCGTGGCGGGGGGTACACTGCGGACGTCGTCGTATTTGGCATTGCGGACTACGCCGACGATTTCGTAGGCCTCGGCAGGGTCGAAAGTGGTGCCGAAGGAGAAGGTGCGGCCGAGCGGGCTGGCGTTCGGAAAGAGGCTGCGCGCAAAAGTCTCGTTGACGGCGGCCACACGGCGGCCGCTCATGTCGCGCCAGCCAGGGCTGTGGCCGAGGACCACGGGAATGGACATTGTCTGGAAGAAATCAGGGCCGATGACGTTCCAGTAGACGCTTGCTGGCTGCTTGTCTTTGGCGAGGGCGTCGCCAGTGGAAGCCGACCCGTTGTTCTCCCAGCCCGAAAGCAGCGGGTACGCGGAGATGGTGGCAGCGCGGACGCCGGGCAGCGCCTGAATCTTCTCGAGCGCCTCGCGGTAGACCTCGAGCACGCGCTGCTGGGTGCAGCCGCTGCGGCGCGGGTCGAGTTCGAAGAGCAGCAGGCGTTGGCGGTTGAATCCGAAATCCTGGTTCTGGAGTTTCTGGAGCGTGCGCACGAACAGGCCGGCGCCGAACAGCAGGCAGACCGATAGCGCGACCTGCCCAGCGATCAGCACCTTGCCCAGAGTGGCGCGCGAAGGCGCAGAGGCGGCCTGCTGTTTAAGCTGCGGCGCGAGGTCGATGCGCGTGGCGCGGAACGCGGGGGCCAGTCCGAACAGGAAAGCCGTGAGCACGGAGACGGCCGCGGTGAAGGCGAGGACGGTGGAATCGGGACCTACGTCGAGGGCGACAGGTTGCCCGGCGGACATCAGCAGGACCAAGGCGCGGCTGCCCCACCAGGCGAAGAGCAGGCCCACCGCGCCGCCGCAAAGCGAGAGCAGCAGGCTCTCGGTGAGGAACTGGCGGATGAGGCGCGCGCGCGAGGCGCCGATGGCCAGGCGCACGCTCATCTCCTTCTGGCGCGAACGGGACCGGGCCAGCAACAACGTGGCGACGTTGGCGCAGGCGATCAGCAGCACCAGCGAGACGGCGACCAGGAGGATGCGCAGCGGCTGGGAGAAAGATCTCTGGAGCTGCTCGAGGCCGCGGCTGGCGGGCGCGAGCACGATGTGCGGAGTTTCCTCGGGCTTCGGCGGGCGGTTGATTCCCTGGAGAAGGGCCTGCTGGAACAGGACATCGAGCTCAGCGCGGGCCAGCTCCGGAGTGACGCCGGGCTTGAGGCGCGCGATCATCATGCACCACCACCAGCGCGGGTTTTGGAAAATGGTGCTTCCGCCGCCGGTCTGGATGCCCCAGGGCTTCAGTTCGGGCATGTCGCGCAAGGGGACCCAGAGATCGGGAGCGAGCTGCGGATCGACGCCGAAGAATCCGCGCGGCGCTACGCCGACGATGGTGAACGGGGCGCCGTTAATGGCGATGCCGCGGCCGAGGATGGAAGGCTCGGCGCCGAACTGGCGGGACCAATACGAGTAGCTCACGACGGCCACGTTGGGAGCGGCGGGCTCGAGATCGTTATCGGCGATGGCGCGGCCGAGGAACGGCGAGACGCCGAGCACGGAGAAGTAATTGCCGCTGACCATTTCGCCGCCGGCAACCGTGGGCGCGCCCCCGGAGCTGACGGACACGCTGTGGTTGTTGAAGCCGAGCGGCGCGAAGGCCAGCACGCCGGAAACCTTGGTGGCGCCCTGGCGAAAGGCCTGCCAGGCCTGGTAAGGCAGCGACGTCGAGCGGTAGCCGGTTCCGGTCTGGCGCAGAGCTTTAGGGTAGGATTGCGAGTGGTACTTGAGCAGCACGAGTTGCTCGGGATGGCGCACGGGCAGCGAGCGCAGCATGACGGCATTCACGACGCTGAAGATGGCGGTGTTGGCGCCGATGCCGAGCGCCAGGCAGCCGACGGCGGCGGTGGTGAAGCCGGGACTGCGGCGCATGCCGCGCAGGGCGTAGCGGAGATCCTGGCGGAAGGCGGCGATCCAGGGAAAGCCACGCTGATCGCGGAACTGCTCTTTGGCGGGCTCGACGCCGCCGAAAGTCACCAGCGCGGCGCGGCGCGCTTCGGCGGGAGACATGCCGTGGCGGAGGTTGTCGTCGGTGAGGAGGCGGATGTGGGATGCGAACTCATCAGCCAGTTCGGCTTCGCGGCGGCGGCCGGCCAGGCTGCCGGTGAAGCGCTTCCATAAGCGGCGAATGAATTTCATTGAGGCCCCTCGAGCGCGAGGAAGCGCGCGATGATCTCGGCGGTCTGTTGCCAGTGGCGCTTTTCGGAAGTCAGGTCTTTTCTACCAACGCGGGTGATGCGGTAGAAGCGGGCTTTGCGGTTGTTATCCGAGACGCCCCAGGCAGACGCGACGGAGCCTTCCTGCTCGAGCTTGAGCAAGACCGGGTAAAGGGTGCCGTGGTTGACGGAGAGCAACGCCCCGCTGATTTGCTCGATGCGGCGCGCGATGCCGTAACCGTGCAGGGGACCCATGGCATCCAGGGTCTTGAGTACCATGATGGCTAGAGTGCCTTGCCAGACGTCCTTTTTTTCCTTCATGCGGACCTCTGTTGGGAATCCAACAGGAGGATAGCATGGCTCTTGTGGGAAAGCAATAGGGAGGGCGAAGTGATAGGGAGGGCGAAGTGGGGGCGGGCGAGCCGGAACGCGCAGCTTGGACTACACTGATCGACATGAAGACGCGAAAGAGCTGGCGGGAGAAGATGGACAATCCGAACCTGCCGAAGGTGGTCGAGATCCCGCCCAACATGCGGAAGCGCCTCGGCACGGGGACTATGTTAGTGCCCAGCCCTAAGGAAGTAGACGCATTCATCCGGACGGTGCGCAAGGGAAGCGTTGCGACGGTCTCCCAGATCCGAAGGTTTCTGGCTGGAAAGTATTCCGTGGATGTGACCTGCCCGTTGACGACGGGCATTTTTATCCGGATCGCGGCCGAGGCAGCGGAGGAAGACGCCAGCAAGGGTAAGACTGGAATTACTCCCTACTGGCGGGTCGTCAAGGATGACGGCTCGCTCAATCCGAAGTTCCCCGGTGGCGTGGAGCGGCAGGCGGAAAGGCTGCGCGGGGAGGGCCACCGGATCCTGCCGGGCGCGGGGAAACGGCCACCGCGCGTGGCGCCGGGCGACCAGTGAGCTGAGGCTCCTGGAAAGCTCCCGGCACTGCCGGCGATGGGATAACCAGGCCGGGCGGCTCGATACGGGAGCGCCGCGGTTACGCAAGATCTGTGAGAATGGGAGTGAATTTATGAATATTCTTGTGCTCAATGCGGGCAGCTCCAGTTTGAAATTTCAGGTGATTGCCACCGACCTCGAACGCATCCAGCGGGACGGCGATGAACGATTGTGCCGCGGCTATGTGGAACGGATCGGCGGTGAGGCCATCATCACGATTGAGACGCGGAGCGGGCCGCGGCAGAAAGTAACGGCGCCGATTCGCCACATATCGGCAGCGCTGGATTATGTGCTGCGGTGGCTGGCTTCGGAGAAGTCGGGAGTGCCGGAAATCGCGAGTTTGAGCGATGTGCACGCGGTGGGACACCGGGTGGTGCACGGCGGCGAGGTGTTTCGCGAGTCGGCCATCATTACCGATGAGGTGCTGAAGGGGATTGAAGATTGCATCGACCTGGCGCCGCTGCACAATCCGAACAACGTGAAGGGCATTCTGGCGGTGCGTGAGGTATTTGGGCGCGGCCTGCCGCAGGTGGCGGTGTTCGACACGGCGTTTCACACCTCCCTTCCCGATCATGCGTTTCTGTACGCTCTGCCGTACCATCTGTACGCGCGCCACCGCATCCGGCGCTATGGCTTTCACGGCACGTCGAACCGGTACGTGGCGTACCGCTATCGGACGGTCCGGCAACTGACCAAGGAACAGACCAACGTGGTGACACTGCACCTGGGCAACGGCTGTTCGGCCACGGCGATCAAGAACGGTTTGTCGGTGGATACGTCGATGGGGATGACGCCGCTGGAAGGCCTGGTGATGGGGACGCGGTCGGGCGATCTGGATGCGGCGATCCTGAGCCTGGTTGCGACCAAGGAAGGGCTGTCCATCACCGAAGTGGAGGCGTTGCTCAACACGCAATGCGGGTTGCTGGGAATTTCCGGGGTGACGAACGATATGAAAGTGCTGCTGCAGGAGTTGCGGGAGCACGACGACCGGAGGATCCGGCTGGCCATCGAGATTTTTTGTTACCGGGCGCGGAAGTACATTGGAGCGCTATTCGCTTGCATGGGCGGGGCCGACGCGGTGATCTTCACGGGAGGAGTTGGAGAGAACGCACCGGAAATTCGGGCGCGCATTTGCGAGGGCCTGGAGTGGGCGGGAGTGACGCTCGATGGGGAACAAAACGCGCAGGTCAGGGGGCGGGAAGCGCCCATCAGCACGAGCGATTCGAGGGTGCAGGCCTGGGTAATTCCCACCGATGAAGAACTGCTGATTGCACGCGATACGGTGCGCTGCATCCTGGGCGAGCCGCACCCGACATAAGGGCAATACCGTTCACTTACGCCAGTCTGCGAGGGTGGGACAGGCGATCGGTTTTGGTCGCCCTGTCAAGCGCCCGTGCTTCAGCGGGGCACGACAGGCCGCGGAAGGCGATGGCCTGTCGCACTAAGCCCAAGTACACTATTTCCTAAATACGATATCGTATTCCACGAAGATCGCTCCCTAACGGTCGCGGCTCTGATCGGAGCCGCGCGCGTTAGCAAGCGGTCTCGCAATACGTGAACGGACTTCTGAAACCACGAACTAAGTGAACCTGCCCCACCTTGCATGCAGTGTTTAGCGGTTGCCGCCGGCCACCGGGATCAGGTCGGGCTCGCGACCAACTACGCCGCGTTTGGCTTCTTCTAGATTTACGTTGTAATCGTCCAGGGTCTTGCCGAGCGTCTGGTCGAGGTTGGTGCGGGCGCGCTGGTATTGGTTGAGCGCGTCGGCTTCGGATAGTTGCCTGGCGGTGGAATCGCGCTGGGCGATCACCACGTCGAGAATGGTGGACGTGCCAAGCTCGTACTTGCGGCGCGTACCGGCCAGCGTCTGGTCATACAGCTTGCGGGCGACCACGCTGGTTTCCCAGGCGGCGCGGGCGTTGCGCAAGGCGGTCACGGAATTCATGACGTTCAGCTTGATGGTGTTGTGAAGCTGGTGGTCCTGGATTTCAGCCTGGCGATAGCTCAACTCGTTGGTGACGAGGTCAGCCTGGTTGGCGCGGTTGCGGATGGGAACGGTCAGCGTAATCTGCGCGCTATAGTTCGGGAAATTGCGCGAGAAAATCTGGTTGAGCACGGTGCCGTAGCCGCCGATCAGGAACGGATTGACCTCGGGAGGCCCGACTTCCTTATAAGCTGTGCCGACGGAGCCGCCCTGTCCGGCATTGGACATGCTGACGTTGGCCGAAAGCGTCGGCAGCAGATTGTTCTTGACCCCAAGCAGGTCGAGGCGGGCATTTTCCAGGGTGATCTGGTTCTGCTCGATTTCCGGGCGATTCGTGAGGGCATCCTGCACGAGTTCCTGGATGGGGATCAGGGCTTCCTGCGCGGGCACGTCGATGTGATCGGTGGGAACGATGCGGGCCACGGCCACGACGGGGTTATCCAGACCGCCGCGGGTGACGTAGTTTTTCAGGATCATCTCCTGCTGCAGCACCTGCGATTCCTGAGCGATCACATCCTGCTGCGCG
>JBEKQS010000090.1:0-35194 GCA_049519475.1 Bryobacteraceae bacterium
CGGGCTTCAAATGGAACATCGGCTTGCGGGCTTCCTGGGCCATGGCAAGCAGAGTGCGGTATGGCCTGAGTACGGATAGCTTCTCGGGGTCATCTAAGATCGAAACGCCGCTCGTTGGCGGAGCATCCAGGACGAACTTCCGGTAGTATTCTGGTATCCAATTAATCCAATTCTCGTCAGTCCTTATCGCGACGCCGGGTTGCTGAATGACGTAACCTAGCGGGGCCATTTTCCCAGCGGGTAGCTCCAAATCCACTGGCGGACGGCAAGCCAGCCGCTTCTGCCAATCTCCGCGCCACTTCCGGAGCGTCGAACCAAGAGTTTCCAGCCCCAGCACGGAGAACTGATCTGGCGGCAGCGGAAGTACGACGTGATCCGCCGCCAACAAACCCGCGCGATTAATCGAGCCCAAGTTGGGGCCGAGATCTACCAGAATCAACTGCGCCCCGTGATTATGCGCCAGCATCCTCATGACTTGCGAAGGTGCGGAAAGGACGCGAAATGCCTGCCCGCCGCCACTCAGCGCACGCTGCCACTCCACGGCGAGTTCCTCTTCGCGTTCCCACAACGTCAAGTCACTTGGCAGCAAAACCAGGTTCGCGCCCACGGCATGCCCGATCGAACTCCTGCCATCGGCCCCGAGCATTCGTCCAATGCATTCGTTGACGGTAATGTCGTGAAGGGATGCCTGCGTGCCTCCGATAAGGGCGGTGGTGAGGCTAGCCTGGGGGTCCAAGTCGACTGCGAGGACCTTGACCTCAAGATCGGAAAACATCCAAGCCAGATGGTACACAAGAGACGTCGTACCTACACCTCCCTTGCTACTGAAAAACGCAATTACAGGTACGCTCACGGGCGTCTCCGTATTATCGCCAGGACGCTAGTGTCCTCCACCTGGAACTCCAACAGCGGATTTCCGTTCTTCTCCATTACCCTGCGGGCCAGCGCGATGCCGACGCCAAACTTCTGCACGTAACCAAGGTTCCGCATGGCTTCAGCGAGGTATGGATTCCGGTAGTCCGTCGCATCCGGCTGGCCGAAATTAGCCTTGGTCACTTGTCCGTAAGGACCGCCCGGGCTATGGATTTCGATCCGGTCGGAAAACCAACTGATCCGCACCGGTGCATTCGTTCCTTCGTACGTACGATGCAGGATAGCGTTGCGTACAAGCTGCTGAAGAGCGGCCAACGGATAGTCGGGGCGAGCGACATCGATGGGTGTAGAAGCGAATTCGCGGGAAGTCTCGATATGGGCAACCAACTTCTCTTCGAGCGCACGCAGCAACTCCGGCAACGGCCCCGAAATGGCGGCAGCATCTTTGACTGGGTCGGCTAGTTCGGTCCCATCCAGCCGCAGAAACTGCACATAGGCGCCGGGCAGGAAGTTGCTCGGATCTCTGCCCAGGACGAGCACCCCGACGACGGTCGGCACCCCATTCCCGATCATTCTCAGCGAGGCCAACTGCTGCCCCTCGGACCGTTCGTTCTCCTCGATGATTTCAGGGGCGACGCTGGCCGGAAGATAGGATCTGCGGAACAAGTCCATATCAAGATCGCCAATGGTGGCGCCGGGGGCCTGACGAATGTCGAAAGGGGCATCTCTCGACCGGCGTTTCTCCGTCAACCGGCGCTCCTCTTCCGCCGTGGCTACAGCCCGGCGCGGTCCAACCCGAATCCAGGTCCGCCCGCGAAGCCGTACCGGTGGGGCGTCGGAAGGCTCTACCGTGACAACCGCCATCTCGCAATGATGCAGCGTCCGTTTCTGCACGGTCATGGAGGGGACCGGCAAAGTGTTCCCGTCGGAACGCATGTCCGAGAGCCTGAGCAACAGCTCCTCTGTGATCCTCAGACCGGCACAAGATCCGTCGTCTTTTGCGCCGATGAAGACCAACCCTGGCCGTTGATGATCTGGCATGTCGTTGGCAAAGGCGCAGATGGCCTCACGAATCCGGTCGGCGTCAGACAGGGATTGTTTGCGTTCCACCCGGTCCGATTCCAGATCATCCAGCAGACGCTCCAACTCGGCATCGGTCATCTGATATGAAGTCTATCGTATTACCGCGGAGATGCGGAATGACAGCTTGCTTGGTTGGGTTGAGCTGTGGCTTAGCTGGCGCGCGCCAGCAGGCGCGTTGCCAGCTCTGCATCCGGCGCGGGAGCGATTTCGCGCCGGATGTAGAGCTCCAGACTGCGCATGATGTGCCGCGCCCGCAAATGGCGGCGTCGTCGAAGGCGCAGAGAAACAATCAGGCAGAGGTCCGCCATGGCCAGAATGAAGAAGAACAGTGCATCAACGGCGTCCATGACCCCATCTAATCACATTGCTATCTTTGGTCATAGTGGCATTAGTAACAGGTAGGTATAGGACTTTTCGTCGAATTCCAGCCAGCCGGTAACGTTATCCATTTCTCCCAATCCATTTCTCCCAACCCCGAACCCCGCTCTGCGCGGTGATAGACTTGCTCTTTCATGCCTAAAGCGACGCGTCTGGAGTGCAGCCTCTGTAAACAAACGTATCCCGCGGACCAGGTGGCCAACCTGTGTACCTGCGGCTCGCCGTTGCTGGTCCGCTTCGACCTCGATACGCTCCGCCATCGCTGGCCGCGGCGCGCAGTAGCGGGCGGCCCTCCCAGCATGTGGCGCTATGCTCCCCTTCTGCCGCCGGCCGACGCCTCCATTGTCACGTTGGGAGAAGGTTGGACTCCGCTCGTCCGCACCAGGCGGCTGGGCGCCCGCCTCGGCGCCGATTCCCTGTGGGTCAAGGACGAAGGCCTGAACCCCACCGGATCGTTCAAGGCGCGCGGTCTCTCCTGCGCCGTCTCCATGTGCGCCGAACTGGGCGTGAAGAAGGTGGCCATCCCTTCGGCCGGCAACGCCGCCAGCGCTATGGCCGCCTATGCCGCCGCCGCCGGCATCGAAGCTCACATTTTCATGCCGCGCGACGTCCCCCAGGCCAATTTCCTGGAGTGCCAAGCCTATGGCGCGCGCGTCACGCTGGTGGATGGCCTCATCGGCGATTGCGGCCGCATGGTAGCCGAGCGCGGACCCATCGAAGGCTGGTTCGACGTCAGCACGCTCAAGGAGCCCTACCGCATCGAAGGCAAGAAGACCATGGGCTACGAAGTGGCCGAACAGATGGGTTGGGAATTGCCCGACGCCATCTTCTATCCCACTGGCGGCGGCGTCGGCATGATCGGCATGTGGAAGGCCTTCGATGAAATGGAAAAGCTCGGCTGGATCGGCTCGCGGCGCCCCAAGATGATCGCCGTGCAGGCCACCGGTTGCGCCCCCATCGTGCGCGCCTTCGAAGAGAACCAACCGCGCAGCCGCTTCTTCGAGGGCGCCCATACCCTGGCCGCCGGCCTGCGCGTGCCTAAAGCGCTTGGCGATTTCCTGGTGCTGCAGGCCGTGCGCGAAAGTCACGGCACCGCCATCGCCGTCACCGATGACGAGATGCTCGCCGCCGGCGTGCAACTGGCCTCCGATGAAGGCGTCTACGCGGCGCCCGAAGGCGCGGCCTGCGTGGCGGCCCTCGAAAAACTGCTGGCCTCCAGCTTCCTCAAACAGACCGACCGCATTGTGCTCTACAACACCGGCTCCGGCTTGAAGTATCCGGAAGCCTATTCCACGCGCTTCCCGCGGTCCGCCTCCAGCGAACAGGACAAGCTCGGCGGCCTCATCACACCGCGATGAAAGACCTGGCATTGCGCGCGCTCGAGGCCGCTTCGCGCTCGGGCGTCACCTACGCCGATGTACGCGCCATCGAGACGCGCGATCGCGACGTCACCACCAGGAACGGCAAGGCCGGCAACGTCTCCAGTTCCGAATCGCAGGGCATCGGCATTCGCGTCCTGGCCTCCGGCTGCTGGGGCTTCGCCGCATCGAGCGACCTCACTAAGGAGGGCATCGAGCGAGCCGCCGCCCTGGCCATCGAAATCGCCCGCTCCGGCGTTGCCGCCAAGAAGGCCGATGTCTCGCTCGCCCCGGAATCCAGCTACCAGGCCACCTGGGTTTCTCCCTGCGCCATCGATCCTCTATCCATTCCGGTGGACCGCAACCTCGCGGCCCTGCTGGCCGTGGACGCCGAACTGCGCCGCAATCCCGCCATCAGCCTCGCCGAAACCGCCATGCGCTTTGTATGGCAAAGGCAAGTCTTCGCTTCCACCCTCGGTAGCCTCATCGATCAGACCCGCACCACCAGCGGCGCGGGTTTCTCCGCCCTTTGCTACAAGAACGGCGAAATCCAGAAGCGCTCTTTCCCCAACTCCGCCGGCGGCCAACACCAGTTGAAAGGCTACGAACTCATCGAAGAGCTCGACCTGCTGCGCCACGCCCCGCGCATCGCCGAAGAAGCCGTCGCGCTGCATTCCGCCCCCCAGTGCCCGGAAGGCCAGTTCGACTTGATCCTCGATAGCTCTCAGCTCGGCCTGCAGATTCACGAATCCATCGGCCATCCCATCGAGCTCGACCGCGTCCTCGGCACCGAAGCCAACTACGCCGGCATGAGCTTTCTCACCCTCGATCAGATCCACCACCTGCGCTACGGCTCCGAGATCGTCAATGTGGTTTGCGACGCGCGCCTTGAGCATGGCCCCGGTCTCGGCACCTTCGCTTTTGACGATGAAGGCGTGCCCGCGCAATCCACCGATATCATCCGCGCGGGAGAGTTCACCGGCTACATGACCTCGCGCGAAACCGCCGCCGCCGTCGGCCAGGCGCGCTCCAACGGCTGCATGCGCGCCGACGGCTGGGCCCGGCTGCCGCTGATCCGCATGACCAACGTCAGCCTGCTCCCCGGCGAGCAATCGCTCGACGAAGTGATGGGCTCGGGTCATGCCATCTACATGGAGACCAATCGCAGTTGGTCCATCGACGACAAGCGCTACCACTTCCAATTCGGCTGCGAAATCGCCTGGGAAATGCGTAAGGGCAAGCGCTTCCGCATGCTGAAGAACCCCAGCTACAGCGGCATCTCGACCGAGTTCTGGAACGCCTGCGCCGCCATCGCCGGCCCCCAACACTGGACACTGTGGGGCGTCCCTAATTGCGGCAAAGGCCAGCCCGAGCAGGTAATGGGCACCGGCCACGGCGCCAGCCCTGCGCGTTTCCACGGAATCAAAATCGGGAGCGCCTATGCCGGATAGCGCCGAAGCCCTCTTCGGCCAGGTGGTGGATGCCGCGCGCGTGCAGGGCGTCACGGACGTGGAGGCCATCCTCGCCTCCGATTCGAGCGCGATCACCCGCTTCGCCAACAACGTCATCCATCAGAACGTCGCCGAGCGCAACACCCAGCTTTCGGTTCGCGCCGTCATCGGCGGCCGCACCGCGCGCGCTTCCACCAACCGGCTCGATCGCGACGCCATCCGCCGCGTGGTGGAGCAGGCCATCGACCTCACGCGGCTGACCGGGTCCGATCCCGAATTGCAGCCCCTGCCCGATCCGGCGGCCTACCCGGAGGTGAACCGCTGGTTCGAATCCACCGCCGGCTCGACACCGGCCGGGCGCGCCCGCGCCGTGGCTGAAGCCATCGGCGCCGTGGAATCCGCCGGCCAGACCGCGGCCGGCATGTACTCCACCGAAGAATCCTGCTTCGCGCTGCTCAACTCGCGCGGGGTCAATGCGAGTTATCGCGAAACCGTCGCGCGCTTCTCCATCACCGCCATGGCGGGCGATTCTTCCGGCTGGGCCAAAGCCGGCGCCTGCGACCTCCGCGATCTCAACCCGCTGGAGTTGGCGCGAACCGCCGCCCGCAAAGCCTCCCAATCCGCCGCTCCGCGGGAATTGCCCGCCGGCCGATATACCGTCATTCTGGAACCCGCCGCCGTACTCGATCTCGCCGGCCAAATGTTCGCCGATTTCAGCGCCACCGCCATCCGCGAGGGCCGCAGCTTCCTCAACGACAGAATCGGCAAAAAAGTCTTCGGCGATAACATCACCGTCCACGACGATGCCTGCCACCCGCTGCAATCCGGCGCGCCCTTCGACGGCGAAGGCGTCCCGCGCCGGCGCCTCACCCTGGTGGATGGCGGCGTGGTGCGCGACATCGCCTACAGCCGCCACGCCGCCGCGCTGGCCGGCGCCGCGCCCACCGGCCACGGCTTCCCGCTCCCCAACGAGTACGGCGAAACGCCGGCCAACATCGTGATCGCCGGCAGCGATTCATCCATCGAAAAAATGCTGGCCTCCACCGAGCGCGGCATTCTGGTGACGCGCTTCTGGTACATCCGCGAAGTGGACCCCTACGAAAAGATCTTCACCGGAATGACCCGCGACGGCACATTCCTGGTGGAGGATGGCTGCGTCACCGCGGGCATTCGCAACTTCCGTTTCAATCAAAGCCTGGTGGAGATGCTCTCGAATGTGGAATCGCTCTCCCCGACCCTGCGCGCCTCCGGGGAAGAGACTTTCGACATGGTAGTCCCCGCCATGAAAGTGCGCGATTTCAACTTCACCGAAGTGACCCGCTTCTAGCGGAAGCTGCTCGACTGTCCTCTGTATAGACGTATACTGCAAGCATGAGCCTCAAGAGCGCGGCGTTTTTCGCATTGATCGGAATGATTCTGCTGACCGTTCTGCTGGCAGCAGGCTTCATCCGTGACGTGTCAAGCTTTGCAAGCGGTGGGGTTGCGCTGATCACGCTGCTGAGAAGCGGAATTCATTTGCTGGCAAGCCTGAGTGTGGCAGTATTCCTGTACGTGTTCCATAAAGCGCAATCCTGATGTCCGACCGGGGAGGCTCCGATCAGAGCCGCGACCATGAGGGAGCGATTGCCCGGGACTCGCCGCCAACCAACTCGCCCGCGCTGCGAAGTTTGCAGCCTGTTATCGTGGTTGCTGCAAACGCAACCCGGATGCTGTTACCGGGTACGCGACGCGAGGTCGGAAATGCGTACGAATCGATTCCCTGGTCTCTGTGCAGGCGTAGTCCTGGCAGGCCTCGCGGGAGTGGCTTACTCACAGCCTCCCGGCGCTCCATCGCCCGTTTCCATCAGGCCAGCCACCATGCCGCGTATCGGCACGGTCGATGAGCGCTTTCAGTCGTTCAATATCGAAATGGTTGAGGTCACCGGCGGCAGATTCTGGAAGCCCTATGGTAAGGAGGTCGACGCGCTTCTCAAAGCGCCGTCATCCGCCGGTCCGGTGGGCATGGATCCGGCCCTGTATCGGCAGCGGCCGCCCATCGATCTCACCAACTCCCGGTTGCGCAAACTGGCAGCCGCGCTGGGACCTGCTTATGTGCGCGTCAGCGGCACATGGGCCAACACCACTTACTTCCAGAACTCGGACGATGCGGCTCCGGCCAGGCCGCCCACAGGCTTTAATGGGGTATTGACCCGCCGCCAATGGAAGGGCGTGGTCGATTTTTCTCACGCGGTGGATGCCAGGATCGTCACTTCCTTCGCCACCAGTGCGGGAACCCGCGATGCCGCCGGCGTCTGGACTCCGGCCCAGGCGCGCGAGTTTCTCGCCTATACCAAGTCCATCGGCGGCAGCATCGCGGCAGCCGAGTACATGAACGAACCCACCTTTGCGGAGATCGGTGGCGCGCCGAAGGGCTACGGCGCCGCTGCCTATGCGCGCGATATCGCCGTCTTCCGCCCCTTCGTAAAGCAGGCTGTACCCGGGATGGTGATTCTCGGCCCTGGTTCCGTAGGTGAAGGTATCTCGTTGGTGCCGGCAGGCATGGCGCAGGGCCAGCTCAAGACCGAGGATCTGCTCGCGGCCACGGGTCCGGTCTTCGATGCCTTTTCCTACCATTTCTATGGAGCCATTTCCCAACGGTGTGCGAGCATGGCCCCTGCGTCGGGAACAACCGCTGACGATGCGCTCTCCGAGGAGTGGCTTTCCCGCACCGGCCGCGTCGAGGCATTTTACGCCGGTCTCCGCGATCGATTCGAGCCCGGCAAACCGCTCTGGGTCACCGAAACCGCCGACGCGGGCTGCGGCGGCAACCTATGGGGCTCGACGTTTCTCGATAGCTTCCGCTATCTCGATCAGCTTGGGCGCCTGGCCAAGAGCGGTGTCCAGGTGGTCGCCCACAACACGCTGGCTTCCAGCGATTATGGCTTGCTCGACGAGAATACGCTGACCCCGCGACCCAATTACTGGGCCGCTCTGCTGTGGCGGAGACTCATGGGCCCGACGGTGCTCGATCCGGGTCCTTCGCCCGCGCCGCAATTGCATCTCTACGCCCACTGCTTGCGCGGCCATCCCGGGGGCGTAGCGCTTCTGGCGATCAATACCGGCCGGACTGAATCGCAATTGCTCGAACTTCCCACGGAGTCGGACCGCTACACCCTGACCGCCCGCAATCTGGAGGACACGCAGGTTCAACTGAACGGGAATGAAATCAAGTTAGGCGACAACGACGAGTTACCGCGGCTTGCAGGCGTGCCGGCACGATCCGGACGCGTCACCTTCGCACCCGCAAGCATTACATTTCTTGCGATCCTGAACGCCAACAACGGCAGTTGCCGGTAGCGCAAGTTCCCCGGCCAGGAACACCTTCAGCAGAGATTGATACGGAACGTCGCGCCGTGAACGAGGTTCTTGCGTTTCGCCGATTGCCAATCCACGAACTCCGTCGAGCCAGTACGATCTTGCGCCGGCCTTGCCGGAGCCTCAAAATGTTTTATCGCCACCCCCCAGTAAAATCTTCTTGACAGTTCCCGCACCCGCTTGTTTCACTTGACTAAAGTCTCTGCCCATGACCGTTGACCCCGCCGTCAAGGTTGTTTGGGACGCGCCAGGCCTGCGCCATCCTCATCCATCTCACCGAACTCAGGAGAAATCACGATGACGAATCGTCTGGTCCGTCGCCTTGCCGTCGCTGTATTGCTGCTCCGCGCGGCGCCCGTTTGTCTGGCGGACGATGGACCAAAAGCCGACCCCGCCGGCATCGCGACCGGCGACAAGTCGAGCGTCGTCGACGCCGCCGGCAATTCCTTCACCGTCGCGGCGCCCACCGACCCGAAGGCCCCCGATTACGTCAAGAACAGAAAGGACTACGAAGACTACCAGTCGCAGGCCGCCAAAGAGCCGCTGGCCGTCAAACTGGCCGATTCCGTCGGCCACCTGCGTGTCGCCACCAATTTCGCCTGGACCCTCAACACCGGCTACCTGGTGCTCTTCATGCAGTGCGGCTTTGCGCTGCTCACCTGCGGGCTCATTCGCAAGAAGAACGCCGCCCATCTGATGATGTTGAACTTCGCGGCTTACGTTTTCGCATTTGTCTCCTACTACGCCATCGGCTACGCGTTTCAATTCGGCGCCGTCGCGGTGAATGCGGCGCCCGCGAACCTGGGCGGCGCCTCCACCTTGAACCACTTCCTGCTGGGTGGCGGCCAGTGGGGATTCCTCGGCGGCAAGGGCTTCTTCGTCACCGGCCCGGCTTATGACGCCAGCAGCAATTGCCTCCTGCTGTTTGAAGTGGTCTTCATGGAAACCGCCGGCTACATCATCGTGGGCGCCATCTGCGAACGCATCACCTTCTGGGCTTTTCTGCTGTGCGAGTTGTTCGTGGGCGGCATTCTCTACCCGGTTTACGGCTGCTGGGTGTGGGGCGGCGGTTGGCTCTCCCAGGTCGGCAACACTCTGCATCTCGGCCATGGCTATGTCGATTTCGCCGGCTCCACGGTGGTGCACGCGGTCGGCGGCTTCTGCGCCATGGCGCTGGCCGTGGTGCTTGGCCCGCGCCTCGGCAAGTATGGCAAGGACGGCAAACCGCGCGCCTTCCCCGCGCATAACCTGGTCTACGTCGTCACCGGCACCTTCATCCTGCTGTTCGGCTGGATGGGTTTCAATCCCGGCTCAACCCTGGGCGCCACCGATCTCCGCATTTCGGTGGTGGCCGTCAACACCAACCTGGCCGCCATCGCCGGTTCGGCCGCGGCCATGCTCTTCTGGTACATGATGTTCGGCAAACCCGATGTCACTATGGCCTGCAACGGCATGCTGGCGGGCCTGGTGGCCATCACCGCTCCCTGCGCGTTCGTCGGACCCACCGCATCGGTCGTCATCGGTTTGCTCGCTGGCCTGCTGGTCTGCGGCGGCGTTCTCTTCAACGAACGCGTCACTAAGATCGACGATCCCTGCGGTGCCATCTCCGTCCACGGTTTCTGCGGCTTGCTGGGGGGCGTGTCGGTCGGCATCTTCGCCGACGGCACTTATGGCGCGGGTTGGAATGGAGTCGGCGCGACCAGCTACCTGGGGCACGCCGGCCAGGGAGTCACCGGCCTGCTCTACGGCGATACAACTCAGTTCTTCTGCCAGCTCGGCGGCGCTACGCTGTGCGCGCTGTGGGCCTTCGGCGGAACCTACGCCGTTTTCAAGACCGTGAACAAATTCAAATCCATGCGCGTCCCGCCCGAAGTGGAACGCGAAGGCCTGGACGTCCCCGAGTTCGGCATGCACGCCTACCCCGAAGACGCCTTGGTCACGCGCGAATCCTAGTGTAGTGCGGCAAGCAGAATAGCGGGTATCCATCGTTTGTGGGGCAGCCAATCCTGGCTGCCGCCGGCTTTCAGCTGGCGCTCTTCGGTGATCGAAAACGCTCGCCGGCCCCGAAAAAGCCGCCTGAAAGGCGGCTGCAAGGCAAGATTGCCTGCCCCACAAAACAGGCATGATCTCGGCCGCACTGCGCTAGCGGCTTACAGTGCCCTACTGTTGATTCGCCGTCAACCCTCACCATGGAACGGCGTCGATGCACTTGTGGCCGCCGCTCGCAAGTGGTTCATCTGCTCATGGAGTTCGCGATTCTCCCGTTGCAACCGATGATATTCAGTCGCGTGCTCGACCATTTCATGGATCACAATGCCGACGAAACAGGGCACGAAGCTGACGAACGTTCCCGCCCATTGAAACGCCACCCAGTTGACCAGAAGCGCGTAAACCGGCACGACCAACACCTGGATGAGCAGGCTCCAGGTGCGCGAGACAAAGTAGAGCCCGGCCAGCAGCACCACGCCCTGCAGGTAGCCCACCGCATTCAGCCAAGCCGGCGTGTCCTTCAACTCCTTATTGCCGGGGAGGTTCATGTCGACGGTGTTGGCGATAATGTCCACGCCGTCCAGATAGCTGAACGGGGTAGGGTAAGCGTCGCGCGCCGCGCGATAGGCTCCGCCCAGCAGCACGATCTTGCCGTGCAGCGGGTGGACCGCCGATGCCGGCAAATTCTCGAGTGTCCGCAGGACGCCGATGGAAAGATGATCAAACGCATGTTTGGGTCCGCGGAAGTTGATCTTTTCCAGTTCGGAGGATTGGTTTCGATCCAGATTCGGTAAGGCCCCGCGGCACGCTTGCGGGCCTCGCTGGGATACCTCGACCAGATTGAACGCCACCGACGGATAATATTTATGGTCCGCCCCTTGGATGAATTCTTTGTACTCGCGAACGATGCCATCCTCATCGGGGAAGTATGCAGGCACGCCATAGCAAACCTCTTCCGTTCCGCCGAGCACTTTACCCATGGTCAGGCTCCCGGCTTCTCCCAGAACTTCGCGCGCCCAAACGATCGGCTTTCCCGCGTACTTGGCGGGCGGGCCGGCCCAGCCGGAGGTATCGAAGTCAACCCCCAGCGCTTTGGGATTCCCCGCCAGGATGGCATCGATCACCTTCATCAGCTTGCCGGCGTTCAGGGGGCTGATTCCTCCAAACACATTTTGGTAATCGTCATCGGTGATCGAAACCACAACCACATCCGGAGACACGATCCGCTTTTTGCCGGAAAACAGGGCATCCAGATTGGCCGTTTCCAGGCGTTGGACCAGCCAGGTTCGATCAGCCAACTCATGAATGCCGCTGGTGAACGCCATCCAACACACGCCAACCCCGAAGTAACGCCAGAACTTGCGGCGGGCGGATCTCTCTTTCATTTCGAACCGGTTCCGGCGTCAAAAAGAAGCGCGTTCAGAAAAGCGTTCAGCGTCACCTGATCGAGGCCCTTTGGCAGCGACTGCACGCCGGCATCGAACGACTTGCGCTGGGCGGGATAATCCGCCTCGCTCGCCACCAGAACAACCACGCTACCCAGGCTGGCGCCTTCCGACGATGCCAGGGTCAGCTCGTAGATGCCGGGCGCCAGGGCCGGGAAGGCGGCAAACGTGACCTCCGGCGGTTCCCAATGGACCGATCCGCTCAAGGGACCTGGCGTGGTCGAAGGGGCAGTCTCGATGGGACCGAGAGAGACGGTGTACGTGCCGGGATTGATCGACCGGACGGCATCCTTGAGATCCAACTGGCCGCCGTGGAACTCGAGCACCGCCTGGCGAAGCGACTCCCTGCCGCGGCTGATGGCGGATATGGGCATGCGATCGCGGTGGCTGGCGAGCTCGCCAAAAGCGCGCCCCAGCCTCGCCAGCAAGGAATCCTCAACGGGCCGAAATCCAGGAATGGTGACTGTGCAAGGATATTTGTCGCAATGATATGGATGCTGCGATTGGCCGTCTTTCAGGGCCACCACGATGTCGCCCGAGGTCCCCCGCAATTGGTCGTTGGCAAAGACCCCGTCGTACGGCTTGAGGACTTGTTGACCGCGAGTCCAATTGCCGACGGCCACCACCCAACCATCCGGGTCGCCGTCGGTGGCCAGGAGTGCGCCGCAGGACAGCAATGCCAGACATACGACGGTGCAGATGGTGCGGGCTGGTGCGACCGGATGCTTTTGCTTCATCGATTCAAAGGATAGTATCACAGCTCTAAATTCCCGTCAGCACGAAGGCCGACACACGAAGGCCGCCCAGAACCTGGGATGTGGGTACGCCTTGCGCACGGCCAGCGCTGCATTGTAGTCGCTCTCAAGCATGTTGTAATAGGCTTCCTGATCAGAGAGATGGGTGATCGCTCCGACCAGGCTTTCGCTGATAAGGCTCAAGTATAGCTCCTGCCAGTTTACAGTCTAGCGGGGGCAGGGAGTGAATCTCGGTGTTTTACCGGATTTACCCCGTAGGTAAGCTGTGGCATAAATCAGCTATCAGCATCTGAAACACTGATACGACACCTTTGTGGAATAGGCTCAGTCATGGGATACAAAGAATTTCACCGGCGATCAATCGAGGAGCGCGACGAGTTTTGGGGCGAGCTGGCGGGGCTGATCGACTGGAGCAAGCCGTTCGACCAGGTGCTGGACTATTCCAACCCACCGTTTGCCAAATGGTTCGTGGGCGGGGAGACCAACCTCTGCTATAACGCCATCGACCGGCACCTGGCGACGCGGGCGGACCAGAAGGCGCTGATCTACATTTCGACCGAGACCAACCAGGAGAAGATCTACACGTACCGCGAGCTGCACGTGGAAGTGCAGCGGATGGCGGCGGTGTACCAGAGTCTGGGGTTGGGTAAGGGCGACCGCATCCTGATCTACATGCCGATGGTGCCGGAGGCGATTTTCGCTATGCTGGCGGCGGTGCGGCTGGGGGCGATCCATTCGGTGGTGTTTGGGGGCTTCGCGGCGCACTCGCTGGCGATGCGTATCGACGACGCGCAGCCGAAGCTCATGATTATGGCGGATGCCGGCATTCGCGCGGGCAAGGTGACGCCGTACCAAGGGATGGTGAATGAAGCGCTACGGCTCTCGACCGCGCCACCGGAAAAGGTGATTGTCGTCAATCGCGGCCTGGACCCGACATTCTACGCGGTGGAAGGGCGCGACCTGGATTACGCAACGCTGCGGGCCGAGCACATGGATGCGCAGGTCCCGTGCGAGTTTGTGGAGTCGAGCCATCCGTCGTACATTCTCTACACCTCAGGCACGACGGGAAAACCGAAGGGGGTGCAGCGGGATACGGGCGGTTATGCGGTGGCGCTGGCGGCGTCGATGAAGTACATCTACGATGCGCAGCCGGGTGAAACGTATTTTGCGACATCGGACATTGGCTGGGTGGTGGGCCACTCCTACATTACGTACGGGCCGCTGATTTACGGGATGGCGACGGTGGTGTACGAAGGCTTGCCGATCCGCCCGGATCCCGGGATCTGGTGGAAGATCGTGCAGGACCACAAGGTGTCGACGATGTTTTCGGCGCCGACGGCGATCCGCGTGCTGAAGAAGCAGGACCCGGCGTGGTTGCGCAAGTACGACCTTTCCTGCCTGCGGTACCTGTTCCTGGCGGGCGAGCCGCTGGATGAGCCGACGGCCCGATGGATCGCCGAGGGGCTGAACAAGCCGGTCTACGACCATTTCTGGCAGACGGAGACGGGTTGGGCGCTGATCACCGGGATGCCGGGCGTGGAGAAGACGCCGCCGAAATTCGGCAGCCCGTCGTTCCCAGCCTACGGCTACGATGTGCGGCTGCTGCAAGTGGGTAGCGGCGAGGAACTGGGCGCGAACCAGAAAGGCGTCGTGTGCGTGGTGCCGCCGCTGCCGCCGGGCTGCATGACGACGGTGTGGGGCCAGGACGACCGCTTCCGGGAGACGTATTTCACGAGCTTTGCGGACCGCCTGATCTATACGACATTCGACTGGGGCATACGCGACGAAGACGGCTACTACTTTATTTTGGGCCGCACCGACGATGTGATCAACGTGGCCGGCCACCGGCTGGGCACGCGGGAAATCGAAGAAGCCGTGAGCGCGCACCCGGGTATCGCCGAAGTAGCGGTGGTGGGCGTGGCGGATGAATTAAAGGGCCAGTTACCGCTGGCCTTCGCGGTAGTGCGGGATCCGGCGATGATCGCGACGCCGGAGCTGCGGGACAAGCTGGAAAGCGCGGTGATGGCGACGGTGAACGATATCCTGGGGGCCATCGGGCGGCCGTGCGCGGTGCATTTCGTCACGCAGCTTCCCAAGACTCGTTCGGGCAAAGTGCTGCGCCGGTCGATCAAGGCGATCGCCGAAGGGCACGATCCGGGCGACCTGACCAGCCTGGACGATCCGATGGGCATCGAACAGATCGCGCAGGCGGTTGCGGCGCCCGACGGGAAGACGAAATAAACCAACAACCAAAGCAACTCAGCAACAGGAGGTTTTAGCCGTGTCAAGATGGTGGCGGGTGGTGGGCGGGCTCTCGATGAACCTGGCCTTGGGCAGTCTTTATGCGTGGAGCGTGTTCGTGGCTCCGCTGGAAAAACAATTTGGGTGGAAGCGCGCCGACACTTCCATGGTGTTCACGATTGCGGTGGCGGTGTTCGCCCTCACCTTTGTCGTGGCCGGACGCATCCAGGACAAAATAGGGCCGTTCTACTGTTCGCTGACGGGCGGCATCCTGGTCAGCCTGGGATTCTTTCTGTGTTCGTATACTACCAGCCTGACGTACCTGTTCATCTGTTTCGGGGTGATTGGCGGACTGGGCAACGGTTTCGGCTATGCCACGCCGATTCCCGTGATGGCCAAGTGGTTCCCGGACAAGCGCGGCCTGGCGGTCGGCCTGGCGGTGGGCGGTTATGGCGCGGGCTCGGCGATCTTCGGACCGCTGGCGCAACTGAAACTGATTCCGGCTTACGGGCTGGCGACCACGTTTCAGATTCTGGGTGTGATCTTCCTGGTGATGACGATGATTGGCGCGTTCCTGCTGAAGAACCCGCCGGCCGGTTACAAACCGGCGGGCTGGGTGCCGGCAACCGCTTCCAAAGCGGCCGCCACGACGCATGACTTCAGCCCCGGTGAAGTGTTGCGCACGCCCACCTTCTACCTGATGTGGGTGGCGTATGCGCTGGGCTGCTCGGCGGGCCTGATGGTGATCAGCCAACTGGTGCCATTCGCCAAGAGCGTGGGTATCGCGGCGGCGGCTCTGACCAGCATGTCGCTGGTGGTGGGCGCATTCGGCAATGCCTCGGGCCGCATTCTTTCGGGCTGGATGTCGGACAAGCTCGGCCGCATCAACGTGCTGCGCGTGATGATCGGGATTTCGATGGTGGCCATGCCGATTCTATACGCGGTGGGCGGCAACGTCGCGCTGCTCTATGCAATGGTTTTCGTGGTCTACTGGTGCTACGGAACCCAGCTTTCCGTGAATGGCTCGGCCTGTTCGGATTTCTGGGGCACGAAGAACGCGGGCATCAACTACGGAATGCTGTTCACCGCGTGGGGCGTGGCCGGCATCATCGGCGGACGCATCGGCGGGAAGTTGTACGACAAGTATCACAATTACCAGGCAGCCTTTTACACCGCGGCCGTGCTGGCCGCCGTGGCCCTGGTATGCGAACTGCTGGCCAAGCGGCCGGCGGCCAAACAGAGCGCAGCTTAAACATAATTTCGGAGACAGGAAAGGGTGAATTGACATGGCTGATATTCATGAAAAGAACGTGGTGCGTGAGACCACCGAAGCCCAGATTGCAGTCCACTGGGGCGAGGAGGAATTGTACTATCCTCCCGCTAAATTCATCGAGCAGGCGAATCTGGCCGATCCCGATGTAAACAAACGATTCGGCGAGGCGAATTTCCCGGATTGCTTCCAGGAATACGCGGAGATGTTGACGTGGGACAAGCACTGGGACACCGTGCTCGACACCAGCGAACCACCCTTCTGGAAGTGGTTTGTGGGCGGAAAGCTCAACGCCTGTTTTAACTGCGTCGACCGGCACCTGGCCAAGTACAAGAACAAGGCCGCCCTGATCTGTGTGCCGGAGCGGGAAGACCAAGCGCTCGTAACGATTACGTATCAGGAACTGTACGTCAGGGTGAATGAGATGGCGGCGTTTCTCCGCGATTTTGCGGGGCTGAAAGCGGGAGACCGCGTCACCATTCACATGCCCATGCTCGCCGAGTTGCCGATCACCATGCTGGCGTGCGCCCGGTTAGGGGTCATCCACTCGGTGGTATTCGGCGGCTTCAGCGGAGAGGCCTGTGGAACGCGAATTGCCGATTCCGGCAGCCGGGTCCTCATCACCATCGATGGCTACTATCGCAACGGTAAGATGATGGACCACAAGGCCGGCGCGGATATCGCCGTTGCCGTCGCCGCCCAGGAAGGCCATACCGTGGACAAGGTCCTGGTCTGGAGACGGCACGCGGGCCAGTATGCCTCCGCCTGGCCCATGGTGGAGGGCCGCGACTACTTCGTTGACGACGAACTGCGGAAGTTCAGCGGGAAAAGAGTGGATCCCGTGTCCATGGATGCGGAAGCCCCGCTGTTTCTCATGTACACCAGCGGCAGCACCGGGAAACCCAAGGGATGCCAGCACCGTACCGGCGGATACCTGGCTTATGTGACGGGCACGTCTAAGTACATTCAGGACATCCATCCCGAGGAGCCGCCACCAGTGTCATCTATGAAGGTATCCCCACTTACCCCGATGCGGGACGGCCCTGGAAGATTGCCGAGCGGCTGGCCGTCAACATCTTCCATACATCACCCACGGCGATTCGCATGCTCCGCAAGGCCGGAGTCGATGAACCAAAGAAATACGACCTTCACTTCAAGCACATGACCACCGTCGGAGAACCGATCGAGCCCGAGGTCTGGAGGTGGTATTACAACACCGTAGGCAAACGCGAGGCGGTGATTGTGGATACCTGGTGGCAGACGGAAAACGGAGGATTCCTGTGTAGCACCAAGCCCGCGCTGGATCCCATGAAGCCCGGGAGTGCCGGCCCTGGCGTGCCTGGAATCTATCCGATCATCTACGACGAGATGCGCCAGGAAGTCCCTGCCGGATCGGGGAGGGCGGGCAATATCTGCATTCGCAATCCCTGGCCGGGTATCATGCAGACCATCTGGAACGATCATCAGCGCTTCGTAGATGTGTACTACGAGAAGTATTGCAAGGATCCCAAGAGCAAGGATTGGCATGACTGGCCTTATTTTGCCTGTGACGCAGCGTTGCAGGCCGCGGACGGGTATTTCCGCATTCTGGGTAGAGTGGATGATGTGATCAACGTGGCCGGTCACCGGCTGGGGACGAAAGAGATCGAATCCGCATGCCTGACTGTTCCGGAAGTTGCCGAAGCTGCGGTGGTGCCCGCGGTGGACGAGATCAAGGGCCGCGTGCCGGAGGTCTATATCTGCCTGCGGCCTGGCCTGAAACCCAGCCAGGAGATCGTCGACAAGGTTTCGAAAGCCATTGAAACCATCATCGGCAAGATCGCCCGGCCGAAGGCCATTCACATCGTCCCGGATATGCCCAAGACCCGCTCCGGCAAGCTCATGCGCCGTGTGCTTTCGGCCATTACGAACCGCATGGCCACCGGGGACATCACCACCTTGGCCAATCCGGATATCGTTGAGCAGGTCCGGGAACTGGTCCAGGGGAAAGAGCCGGTCACTTTGCAGGAAGGCCCGGAAGACCTGAAGCAGTTTGGGAGTCAGGAGTAACATCCGGCAGCTTCGGCAGCAGCTCCGTGCACAGCTATACGCTCTAGCCAGGAGTAGTCCGACATTCCGTATAGGGCAGGCGATTTTCGCCTGCCCTATACGGGTTTGGCCGCGTCAGCGGGCCGCCTGATCCATAAAGCCCGGGGTCATGGCCGCCTTGCCCTCAGTCGAACAGATGCGGCACGAACTGGCTGGTGTTCGTGGTGATCGGCGTGTCCGCTTCGCGAATTCCCATCCCGCCCGCGGCGTTTCCCTCTTCATGCCCTATGATCCAACTCCCGATCACCGGATACTTCCCGTCGAAGCTCTGGAGCGGCGCGCAATCCTGGTAGATGAAACCTTCCGCCCCGTAACCGCCCGGGGTCTCCACGTCCTTGCCCGGCTGGTGCAGCGTGATGTTGGCGCCTTCCCGCCCCAGCAGCGGTTTCTTCACCCACGACATCATCAGCCCCGGCCCCAGGAAGCTCGCTTCCAATAAATAAGGATGCCGCGGGTACAACTCCCACAGCACCGGCAGAATTCCTTTGTTCGAAAGCAGCATCTTCCACGGCGGCTCAATCCACAGCGTCCCGTCCTTGCCGATATGTTGCCCGAACGCCTCGCGCACCATCCACTCCCACGGGTACAGCTTGAAGATCGCCCCCAACGGCGCATCGTCCGGCCCCACAAACGCCTCGCCGTTCCAGCCCACTTCATCGATCGGGAAAATCGACGTCGCAAGTCCCGCCTGCTGCGCGGTGTCCTGTAGATAGGTCACCGTCATCCCATCTTCCCGATCGTCCATCGAGCAGAAATCCACGCGGCTGCCCGGCAGATACGGCGTCAGTGCCTTCCACAGCGCGATCAGCCGCTCGTGCAGCGAATTGAACTGGTCCCGCTTCGGAAACAGCTCCTCCAGCCAATACCATTGCACCACCGCCGCTTCCAATAACGACGTCGGCGTATCGGCGTTGTACTCCAGCAGCTTCGGCGGATGCACGCCGTCATATGCCAGATCGAATCGCCCATACAGCGCCGGCGGCTCCGCTTCCCATGAGCTTTCAATCAGCGGTATGGCATTTTCCGGAATCCCCATCTTGGCGTACAGCTTGTTGTCGATCGCGTGCTGCGCCGCCGCCAGCGTCATCTTTTCGAGTTCGTTGGTGGCGGCCTCCAGTACGTCCACTTCCTTGGCCGTGAACTCATAGAACGCCGATTCGTTCCAATAAGGCTGCTGGCCGCTGTGCCACGCGAGGCCTCGCTCTTCCACTTTCTTTTCCCAATTCGGCCGCGGTGTCGATGCCATTCGCCGCATACTTATTCTCCCGCTCCCGCGCCATCGCCCGACGCATGGCCGGCGCCCGTTGTTCCGAATCCGCCGCGCACCACTCCCGTGCCGCTGTACGACGTCGCCGGATCCGACCGCACTACTCCGCCGCTCGACACGTATCCGCGGTAAGAGTCGTAGTAATAAGGATACGGGTAGTGATACGCCATTGGAAACCACGAGCCGTTGTAATAGTAGCCGCCCTTCTGCACCGCCTGCTGGCAGGCCTGTTCGTTGAAGGTCGCCGCCTCGCATGGATCCGGGTGCCTGCTGTTGCAGGAAGCCAATCCCACCACAGCCACCACCGTCAACGTCACCTTCGCGGACTTCTTCATAGCGTCAGCCTCATTTCGGAATGAACGTCGATGTCGCGCTGAACCGTTTGTAATTGCTATAAGCGATGGTCAGCCGTTCGCGCAGGGGTCCCGAGCGGAACTCCAGCGTATCGTCGGCGTAGGTCACCGTGGCAAACCAGTGCTTGCCGTCCACCGGTTTCCGCACCGTCGTGAAATGCGGAAACAGGTTCTCCTGTTTCATCGACCGGATCTGCGGCACGGCCTGTCCCTGCATCCGCACAATGTTGTATTCCTTCTTATCCACCCAGATGGTGCCGTCGAAGAACCGCTGGCCTTCCAGAATCTGGCGCGGCCGCACTCCGAGCACCCAGCAATCCTGTCCGTCCATCGGTTCATCGCCGCGAAACTTCGTTTCGTAGTTCCACAACTCCGCATCGGTCAGCACCAGCGGTTGAATCTCGCGGATGTCGTGGAAATCTTCTTCCGTCAGCCGGAGCGATTTCAGACCGTCCTTGGGCTTGCCTACCATCTGGTCCGTCCGTTCGTGCGCCGGCGAAAAAGTCACGTCGCGCACTTCCTTGTATTCCCCGCGAACCGACCCGTGATCGTCCAGTTCCTGAATCGTCACCGTCTGCCGGTACGTGTATTCGTCGCGCTCCGCCTGTGTCTCGGTCTCGCGGTGCGCCACCAGTTTCGCCAGGTCGGCCGGCGGCTCGTCCGGTGTCTGGCTGGCCAGTCCAAGCCCGGCTGCTGCAAGCATGGATGCTCCAAGCATGGATGCTAGAATGAGGCCGATGGCGAGATCGCTCGCAACCTTCCGGGCGGCACTGCTGATCGGCTGGGGAGTGCTGGGCTTGGCGGGCATCTGGTACGCGCGGGCCAAAGGCATTCCGGGCTGGACAGCCCTGCCGGTGATAGCCGCCTTCTGCATCGAATATCCATTTTATCTGGTTCCCGCTTTCCCCACGCTGCGCGAACCTTTCGCCGGAGCCCGCCTCATCCCCTTCGCGCTGCTAGCCGCCCTGCTCCCTTACTTCGCCTGCTGCTGCGGCGCCGTCCAGTTCGGATGGGGCAGCCTCGTCCGCTTGACCGCCCTCGCACTGGCGTTGAGCCTGTGGTACGTAGTGCTCCGCCCGTCGATGGTCTCCGATCTCCTGTTTCTGGCGCTGGTCGCGGCGATCCTTCTGCTCAAGTACTTCAATCCCATCTTTGTGCCGGCGGACCCGCACTTCAAGGATTTGAAGAATATCATCGTCATCCCGCATCTTTCTCTGATCTCCATTTCGGTGATGGTGTTGATGGTGCAACGCCGCGTCCCCGATGCGGGGTACGGATTCGTTCCCAGCGCCAGGGAGTGGGGTATCGGCCTGCTGCATTTCCTCTACTTCATACCGGTCGGGCTTCCGCTGGCTCTTCTGCTCCGCGCCACGCATTTCGCCGCCCCCAAGCCGGTGCTACAGGTTGCCATGACCTTTGTGGGCACCTTGTGCGTGGTCGCGCTGTCCGAAGACTTCTTCCTGTTCGGCGTGCTGCAGACGTGGATCGGGGAATGGAGTTCGAGCGGGCAAGCTGCGATTCTGATGACCGCGGCCGTATTCGGCCTTCTCCACTTGTGGTTCGGCGGCTCCCCCAACTTCCCCAATTGGAGGTGGGCCCTGGTGGCCGGCGTCCTGGGCTGGTTCTGCTGCCGCGCCCGCAACCAGGCCGGCAGCATCCGCGCCAGCATGGTCACGCACGCCCTCGTCGCCACCACCTGGCGCGCCTTTTTCACATAGCGCTACAATGCTCTTTCTATGGCAAAACTCGGTTTCCTCGGACTCGGTCTCATGGGCCACTCGATGGCCCGCAACCTCCTCCGCGCCGGTCACGAAGTGGCGCTCTGGTCCAACACCCTCGATAAGGCCCGCAAACTGGCCGCCGCAGAGAAAGGCCGCGCCTTCGACACACCTCGCCAGGTAGCTGAAAATGCCGATTTCATTTTCCTCTGCCTGGGCAATACCGCCATGGCCCGCCAGGTCATCCTCGGCCATGACGGCATCATCGAAGGTGCCCGTCCCGGCACGGTGGTCGCTGACGCCAGCACCATCAGCCCCAGCGAAAGCCGCAAAATCGGCCAGGCCCTCGCCGCCAAAGGCGTTGATTTCCTCGACGCCCCCTGCACCGGCTCTACCCCCGGAGCCACCGGCGGCACCCTCACCTTCATGATCGGCGGCGACCAGGCCGTCTTCGAAAAGACCCGAGCCTACCTCGAACCCATGGGCAAACGCCTCTACTATTGCGGCGGCCCGGGCATGGGGCTGCAAGCCAAGCTCACCCAAAACCTCATTCTTTGCAATCTGTTGATGGCTTTCAACGAGGGTATGGTGCTCTCGACCAAGGGTGGCATCGACCCCGATCTCATGCTCGAAATCCTCGACAATAGCGCCGCCAAGAGCGGCCTGATCTCCTATAAGGCCCCCTTTGTCCTCGCCCGCGACTTCACTCCCAACTTCTCGACTAAGTGGATGCACAAGGACATCGGGCTCATGCTTGATTCCGCTCAGGAGCTGGAAGTACCACTCCTGCTAACCGCCCTCACGCATCAGCTTTTCCAGGCGGCTATCGCCGCCGGGCACGCAAATGACGACATGTGCTCTACTATCAATGTGTTAGAGGAATTTGCTGGGATTCAGGTAAAATCCCAAAAAAAATAATACATTTTTTTGTTGCTTCCAGAAACGGAATCTACTATTATTGGAAGTAAGCCGGGGAGGCAACTCCCACCAAAGCGAGACTAACCTCTAAAAAAAGACCCCTGAAGCAATCCTCCCCGGCACCCCCTTCAAAGAGGATTAGAGGTCTCCAAGCAAAAATTTCCCATACGTCAATTTGTTCGCGATGTGAACCTAAGTTTGGGGTCGAACTTCCAGGCTGCATGATATGATGGCAGATACGCTCGCCAGTACGTGCGCCAGCATGAAAACTCTCACCGTTTTGGGCTCCACCGGGTCGATTGGTACCAACACCCTGGACGTCGTGCGGCGTAGCCGCCACCAGTATCAGGTGTACGCCTTGGTGGCCGGCTATAACGTCGACACCCTGGCAGCCCAAATCGTGGAATTCCGTCCCCGCGTCGCGGTGGTCGCAACTTCCGACGTTTTGGCCCGTCTATCAGACAGGTTGTCGGCTGAGGGTTTGCCCCGCTCCGCCTGGCCGGAACTGGCTTTTGGGAATGCCGCCCGGGTCCAGGTGGCGACGGCCCCGGAAGTAGACACCGTCATCTCAGCCATTGTAGGGGTAGCTGGCTTGGAAGCCACTTATGAAGCCGTCCGGCGCGGCAAACGGGTCGGTCTTGCCAATAAGGAAGTGCTGGTTTCCGGCGGCCAATTGGTGATGGATGCCGTTCGGGAATTCGGAGCGGAGTTGCTGCCCGTGGATAGCGAACATAACGGCGCCCATCAGTGCCTGCGGGCGGGCAATCGCGAGCAAGTCTCCCGCCTGATCCTCACCGCTTCCGGCGGCCCCTTCCGAAACACCCCCAAGGAAGCGCTCGCTTACGTCACGCCGGAACAGGCCCTCAATCATCCAACCTGGCGCATGGGCAACCGCATCACCATCGATTGCGCCACCCTGATGAACAAAGGCTTCGAAGTCATCGAGGCTTGCTGGCTGTTCGATTTTCTGCCCTCCCAGGTGGATGTGGTGGTTCATCCCCAATCCACGGTCCACGCCATGATCGAATACAGCGATGGCAGCGTGCTTGCTCAAATCGCCGCGACGGATATGCGCATGCCCATCCAGTACGCCCTCACCTATCCCGACCGCTGCGAAGCCCCCGTCCCCAAGATCGATTGGACCCAGGCCCGCAAGTGGGAGTTCCTTCCGCCCGATTTCGAAAAGTTTCCTCTGCTCCGGCTGGCCTACCGCTGCCAACAAACCGGCGGCTCCGCCACTTGCACATTGAATGCCGCCGACGAAATTGCCGTGGAAGCTTTCCTGGAGAGAAAAATCTCCTATCCGGCCATTCACGAAGTCGTGTCCGAAACGTTATCTAAAATGCCGTCGCGCACCCCCTCAAGCGTCGGCGAGATTCTGGAGATCGACCGCGAATCGCGGGCTCAGGCGCGCCAACTGGTAACCGCGCGCACCCCCGGCGCGGTGGCTGTGTGAGTTTATATGCACTTCATTGAGAACGTGTTGTGGCTGCTGGTCCTGATCGGCGTGATGATCAACATCCACGAGGCGGGCCATTACTTCGCAGCCCGTTGGTTTGACGTCAAGATTGAAGCTTTCAGCTTCGGCTTTGGCACGCGCCTGTTCGGCTTCCGCCGCGGCGAAACCGATTTCCGCTTCTCCGCCATCCCCTTCGGCGGCTACGTCAAAATGGCCGGCGAAACCGTGGCCGATCTCCGCTCCGCCGAAGCCACCACGGGCGGTCACTCCAGCGACGACGTTCTGGACGACCCCCGCTCCTTCATCGCCAAGCCCCGCTGGCAGCGCCTCATCATCCTGTTCGCCGGCCCGTTCATGAACGTCGTGCTCGCCGTAGGCCTCCTCGCCGGCATGTACATGGTGAAGTACCAGCGCGAATCCGACGCCGACCTACAGGCCAACATCGGCCACGTCGTCCCCGATTCCCCCGCTTACAAAGCCGGCATCCGCGATGGCGACCGCATTGTCAATCTCGACGGCAAGGAGAATCCCACCTGGGAAGATGTCGGCCTCAAAGAGGTCACCGGCGCATACCGCGCGATGCACCTCGCCATCCTCCGCAACGGCCAGCGCTTCAACACCACCGTCACCCCGGTCTTGAGCGAACGCCTCGGCGTCGGTTACGCCGGCTGGGATGAACGCGCCGTAATTCAGTTCCACCACGTCGAGCCTGGATACCCCGCCGAAAAAGCCGGCCTCAAGGAAGGCGACCTGCTGGTTGCCGTCAACGGCCAGCCCATTCACTCCGGCGTCAAGTTCCATGAGATCACCGAAAAATCCGGCGGCAACCCCATCCAGATCGAGTACCAGCGCAATGGAGAAAGCCACACCGTCAGTGTCACGCCCATCTTCGCCAGGCTTGACGGCCCGACGCGTTACATGATCGGCGTCGCCCCCGAACAGAAAGTCACCTACGTCACCACCAAGCTCTCTCTGCCCGCCGCGCTCCACGAATCCTTCAAACAGAACCTCGATGGCGCCCTCTTCATGGGCAAGGTCCTCCAAGGCATGCTGCAGCGCCGCATGTCGGCCAAGAACCTTACCGGCCCCATCGGCATGATCCAGCTTTCCGGCGACGCCGCCCGCGAAGGCCCTTCCGTTTTCCTCTCACTGATGGCCATGGTCAGCCTGCAACTGGCCATCTTTAACCTCCTTCCCATCCCGGTTCTCGACGGCGGCAGCATCCTCATGCTCCTCATCGAAATGACCATGCGCCGCGACCTCAGCATCACCGTTAAGGAAACCGTGTTCAAGGTCGGATTCGTCTGCATCATGATGCTGGTGCTGTTCGTCATCTATAACGACATCTCGCGCTATCTGCCCGCCGGATGACACGAAGGAAGAACAGGAGGAGCCATGAACATTGACGAGCGGATTGAAGCCCTGACCCAAACCGTGGAACTGCTGGCCCACATGCACCAGGACCTCGAAAAGAAGTGGGACCAACGTTTCGGGAAAATGCTTGATATCGTGGAGCGTCTGGACAGGGTTATCCAGATTCACGAAGAGCGCCCCAACGGGCATGATAGAAGGCCGGACGATCTAGAAGGCAGACGATGACTTTCCCGAGACCTTCGCCGTGCTCGGCGTCCGGGGCAGTGGCTAAACCAATACCGGCGGCGTCATGACCGAGGAGCTGCTCAAAGCCGCCAGCCAACCGGATGCCAGGCGCGCGAATCCTCCAAATGAAAAGAATCATCTGCTAAGCTGATCCTCGAATGCCGTGTATTTGCGTCCGCCAGACTGATCTGCCGAACACTTCTGCCATCGCAGCGGACGTTTTCTATCACCCCGAACGCACTGCCGCCTTTTACCGCCATCCCCTCCGCGATCTCGCCTCTTTCCGCGCCGCCGCCGGGGAAATCAACTTTCCGGCCGGTCAACGCGCCGCCCTGGTGGCCGCGCTCGGCCCGCAAAATCCCGGCAGCCGGTCGCTCGGGCGCCTGGCCGAACCCGGCACCGTGGTCGTCGTCACCGGCCAGCAGGTCGGCTTGTTTTCCGGTCCCGCTTACACCGCGTACAAAGCACTGCACGCCGCGCGCCTCGCCGCGTGGCTCACCGAACAGGGCATCCCGGCCGTCCCGATTTTCTGGCTCGCCACCCAGGACCACGATTTCGCCGAGGTGAATCACGCCTGGGTCTTCGACAAAAGCAACCGTCCCCATAAGCTCGAAATGCGCCGCTCTGCCGGCCCGCAGCCGGTTGGCGAAATCGCTCTCGCTGCGCCCCCCATCGACGAGTTGCGCGCCTCGCTCGCCGGCCTGCCCTTCGCCGATCGAGTGGCCTCGCTCGCCGCCGATGCCTACCGCCCCGGCAGCACCATGGGTCTCGCGTTCGGCGATCTGCTCGACAGCCTCTTCGCCAAATTCGATATTTTGCAAGTGGACCCGCTGCTTCCCGCCTTCCGCCAACTCGCCGCCCCGGTCTTGCGCTCGGCCGTCGAAGCCGCACCCGGATTGAGCGCCGCCATTCTCGCTCGCAACCAGGAACTGGCCGCCGCCGGATACCACGCGCAGGTCCACGTGGAAGAACAGACCTCCCTCTTCTTCCTCCTCGAAAACGGCAAACGCCTCGCGCTGCGCCGCCACGGCTCCGAGTATGTGCTCAACGGCCGCCGCGTCTCCTCGCAAGAATTGCAGGACCGCGCCGAGTCGCTCTCTCCCAATGCCCTGCTCCGCCCCGTGGTGCAGGATTCCATCCTGCCCTCCGCCGCTTCCATCCTCGGTCCCGCCGAAATGGCCTACCTGGCGCAATCCGAAGTGATCTACCGCGCCATTCTGGGCCGCATGCCCGTGGCCGTGCCGCGCGCCGGTTTCACCATCCTCGATGCGCACAGCCACAAGCTCCTCGACCGCTACGGTCTCGCGCTCACCGATTTCTTTGCAGGTGAAGACGCCATCCGCCAGCGCGTCGCCGCCCGCCTGGTTTCGCCCACCGTCGCCGGCGCGTTGCGCGAAACCGCCGATACGGTCGGCCGCGCCGTCGACCGCCTGCGAGCCGAGCTCGGCGCATTCGATCCCACGCTGGCCCAGGCCCTGGACCGCAGCGCGCGCAAGATCCGCTATCAAATCGGCAAAGTGGAAGGCAAAGCCGGCCGCGAAGCCATGCGCCGCGACGCCCGCGCCACCGAAGATGCCGCCTCGCTATGCGGCCTGCTCTACCCCGAGCGCCACCTGCAGGAGCGTCTCTACTCGATCCTTCCCTTCCTGGCTCGCCACGGCCTGGGGCTGCTTGACCAGGTGTACGAAGCCATCCAGCTCGATTGCCCGGATCATCGTGTGATGGTCATCTAAGATATCAGGGACGGTGCCCTTGGGCTCCCCCACTGGGCCTCTTGCCCGCCAGGCGGTGGGCCACCACGTCGAAGACAATCGGGTTGAACGCCAGGCCGATGTGCGTTGCCGAGACTTCGAAATCGATGTAGGGATCGCCAGTCCGGCAGACGTGCCAGTCTACAATTCCATCTGACTTGGTATAGATGGCGGTCTGCATCACGGACTTCGGCAGTCTGACCAACAGGGATTCCAGAAAACTGCAGGTGCATCCAGCCGTGTAACACGCCGGCAACACACCCTTGCCGTGGCGTTCCAGAATCTGCCCGCGCACCATCTGGGCGGCCCGGAGCACCGAATGGTGCAGCGAAACTCCCCGGAAAGGCGACCCCATGGTAATTACCGAAGCGATGCGGTCGGGCATCTGGGATGCCGCCGCGCGGGCGATGACGCCGCCCAGGCTGTGCCCCACCAGGTGGATCTTTCTGCCCGTTTCCTTGTAGGCCTTCTCGATGGTCTCTTTCAGCTTGTATTGGATCAGCAGATTGGGGCACTCGGCATTCAGGCCGATACCCGAAAAGTACGCCTTGTACCCGATGCGGTTGATCCAGGAGCGGAACTCCGTTAAATACAGATCGGTCAGCAGGAAACCTGGAATGACGACTACCGCCGATCCGTCTCCCGGGGGTATGCCGAAACCCCAATACACAGGGGACAGGCGCAGGTAGACCATTTCAATGCCGACCAGCAACTCGTTCCATATCGGCAAAGAAAGGGCTTCGTGGGGCTTGCGAACCTCGTGGGGTTGGCTGGTGCCGGAGCGGCGGGCTGCCATCGGGATCAGTGTACCCTAGCAGGCAAGGTTGAGAGGTACTTTATTTCAGGCGGAGGGGGTCGACTCGTACGCCCCTCCGCCTTCCGGGAGCCGGTATTAGCCTCACGCTGTCTCGACAACGGCCTTGCGCCGCGCGGACACGGGGCGCTTCCGGCCCGGTTTCGGGTGCTCCGCCGCCACGTGCGCTTTGGACGCATGGTGCGGGGGCTTAACCATCTGGTCCAGCAAAGCCTGTTCGGACTCGACGAAGCCCGCGGCCGTATGCCGAGCCAATTCCCCCAGCGTCTCCACGGGAAGCGGGTTCATGGCCGCGAGGGCTTCGCGGGCCGTCTTCGCGTTCACCTTGAGCTGCTGGGTGGCCACGTCGAGCAGTTTCTTCTGGGCATCGATGTAGGCCTCGGCGCTCTGCCTTGCCAACTCGGTCAATTCGGTCTTCCTGGAAGCGGCGTGGGCCTTGCCGTTGGTCTCCTTGCCGGTCGCATGGGCGGTTTCCTCCGCCAGCACGTCCAGGAACTTCTTCTGGCTGCGCACGAAGGTTTCCATGCTCTCGCGCGCCAGGGCGGTCAGGTGGATGCCTTCAAACGGCTCGCCGCTCTTGGCGGCATCGATCCACTCATCGGTCTGCCGCGCTGCCATGGTCAGGAAATGCTGTTGCATGTCGATGACCGTATCGACACCGCGGCTGAACAGATCCGTCATGGCGGCAATGGGGGCCCATCCGCCGGCTCGTTCGTGCACCACAGTGGTGAGGATTTCGTTCTCGCGCTGCGCCAGGTTCAACAGCACGCGCTGCGCCGCGATGAAGTTCGAAATGCCCTCGCCGGCCATTTCGGTCGCCGCCGTGCCCGCAACGTTGCGTGCCTCAACCAGTCGCTCCTGGAAGGCACTGAATGTGCGGGCGTTTTGCCGCATCACCAGATCCATCAGGATCCGCTGAGAGGCGAAGAAGCTTTCAGTTCCCTGCCGCAGCCAGCCCGCCAACATGGATATGGAGGAAGGCTCCCGAGCCGGAACGGTTTTCTCTGGCATAATGATTACTCCTTTTTGCTGCATTGCAGCATACAACTCTACTATAGACCTAAAGGCCGTTTTATGTCAATATGAAGTTGTTTGAACGCAGCGCAGCAAGGGTGCGGCTGTAGGAACAGGCTACCGTGCTGATCAAAAAATACCCCAACCGGCGCCTTTACAACACCTCCTCCAGAGCTTACGTGAACCTGAACGATCTGGCTGCGCTTGTCCGGCAAGGTGAACAGATCCAAGTGGTTGACGCCAAAACCGGTGAGGATATCACCCGGCTGGTGCTGACCCAGATCATCGTCGAAGATGCCAAGGATGCGCCGACCGGGTTGCCGCTCGAACTGCTGCGCCAGTTGATCATGGCGTCCGACCGGGCCGGCCAGGAATTCATCATGTGGTATCTGAAGTCCGCTTTCGATACCTACGAAAAAGTACAGGATGCGGTGCAAAACCGGCTGAAAGATGTGCGCTCGGCCGCGCTTTCGCCGCTCAACCTGGTGAAAAGCCTGCTCACCCCTCCAGCGGACCCGAAAGCGGAGGATGAACTGGAGCAACTGCGGCGCCGCGTAGCGGAACTGGAGCAGCGCCGGCCAAAGCCTCGGGCCCGTGGGAAGACCCGATCAGAGTCGCGCCAATCCGAGCCGCAAACGTAAGAGAGCGGAGTGCCGCGAGATGAGGACTGCGATGGGATTGTCACTCCTGAGTGGGATTGATGCCGGAATCGATCCGGGGCCGCTCGCCCTATGGGCAAGCATGTTTGCCGCCGGCGATGCGGCCGGCCGCATCTCCACCGTGGAAGCCGCTCTCAAGAGCCGGCGCGGCCCCTACTGGCGGGGCGAAATCGGGAAGTGGATCGGGCGCCTGGTTCCGGTCGAAATCCTGGTCCCCGATTCGGCGCGGCGATGGCGCCCCCTCGTGCGCGACGCCTTCCAGTTCCTTTTCGAGCGCCTCTCGGACCGGCGACTGGCCACCAAGGTGGTGCAGCAATTCGAACTTTCCGCGGACACGGCGCCGGAGCAACGCCTGCTGCGCCTGGTCAATAAGATGCCGGGCTTGCAGAAGGTCGGGCAGGTGCTGGCGCGCAACCGCCGCTTGGCGCCGAAACTGCGCCGCGCCCTCTCCGAGTTGGAAAACGGAATGTCGGACGTGACGCCGGAAGAGGTCCGGGGCCTGATCGAAGCCAGATTGGGGAAGCGGCTGACCGACTACGCCGTCGAACTGGAACCCGCCATCCTCTCCGAAGCCAGCGTCAGCGCGGTCATCCGATTCACCTGGAATTACCCCGGCCGGGAACGCGAACAGGGTGTGTTTAAAGTCCTCAAGCCCTACGTGCCGGAGTGCTTCGGCGAGGACATGACGTTGCTCCAGGACTTGGGAGAATTCCTCACCTCGCCCGAGCGCGGTTATGGATTCGCCATCCACGACGTGAAGGAGATGCTTACCGAGGTGCTGCTGCTGCTCGAACACGAGCTGGATTTCCCGCGCGAGCAGGCCACCCTGCTCGAAGCCGTCAAGATGTATCGTGCCAGCATCGGAATTCGCGTCCCCCGCCTGATTGAGCCGCTGTCCACGAGCGACATCACCGCCATGAGCGCGGAAACGGGCGTGAAAGTGACCGAGGCTTTCCCCCGCTCGCCCATCCGCCGCGCCCGGGTGGCCGAACAATTGATCGAAGCCCTGGTGGCCGTTCCGTTCTTCTCGCGTGAGAAGGAAGCCATTTTTCACGCCGACCCGCATGCCGGAAACCTGCTGTACGACGAGACCAACCGCGAACTGGTGGTTCTGGACTGGGCGCTGGCCGAGAGGCTGAGCCTGGAATCGCGGCGCCAGCTTGTGCTGCTGTCGGTGATGATGACACTGCGCAACCCCGCTCGAGTCCGCCAGGCAATCCGCGATCTCGCGCTCAGCGCCGACCGGCGGAATCACGCGCGGCTCGGGGTGATCGATACCTGCGTCAAGCGCTTTTTCGATGAAATGTCCCCCGACGCTTCCCCGGGCACGCTGGACGCCATGCGGCTCCTGGACCGGATCGCCCTCGAAGGCGTGCACTTTCCGCCGCCCCTGTTCCTGTTCCGCAAAGTCGTCCTGACCCTGGATGGCGTGCTATACGATGTCGCCGGTCCCGGCGTGCGCATCGACGACGTGATCGCCCGCGAGTTCCTGACGCGCTGCGCCGCCAGCCTGGGCGTATTTCACGCCCCGCTCGAATGGAAGGATATCGCCGCCATCGAGTGGAACGCGCTGAAGTATCCGTTCCGGCGGTTTGGAAATTAACGTGGGGCAGACCCCCCGGTCTGCGCGGGTCCCCCTGGACCCGCTCTCCTTTCGAAGAATCGGGTGCTTGCCACCGGCGAATGGCCGGACGAGGGAGTCCGGCGCGGTCCAGGGGGACCGCCCCACCCAATGGAACGCCCTAGTCAATTTTCGATCGGAACCTTCTCCACGTGGTCGATAACCACAATGTCGCCGGGACCTTTCTTCGAATTCAGCTTCAGACCGAGCTCATCCTGGACGGCGCGTATGAGGGTCGGGCCGGAACGTCCGTCGTCGGGTAGCCCTCCGATCAGGTCCCGCCGGCCCGCGTTTTCCATGATCCATGCCAGATCGATGGTCCAAGTCATATCGATTTCGTACTTCCCCTTTAGCCCGGTGGCGTCGACTACCGGCCGGCCCAGGTGGTACGACAACGTCTTGACGATCTCCTGCATGGAGAGGTTGACCCCGGTCCAGCGGTAGTGGCCATTTATACCGGCCAAGCCGCCGTGGCCGGCCGGAAACACCGGGTAGCCGTCCTTGCCCATACTGTATTTCGGAGTGGACCACGGCTCTTCCGGAGCCAACGCAGCATCCGGCGCAGACTCTTTCACCTTCAGACCTTTCTCCCCCACGGTCAGCTCATAGATCGGCATTTCCTTCTGCTCGTGGTGGAACGCGAGCTTGAAGCGTTCCGTCAGCAGATTCTGTTGCATCCGCTGGAACTGCTCTTTGGTGGTGCCCGCCGGTACTTTGGCGGCGATGTCGAACCTGGCCTGGCAGCAGCTATCCACGGGTGTGAATTGAGGCGCCTGGAAGCCGTACGCATTGGAGATCACGAATGCGAGGGGTACGTTTGTGCAACTCCAAATACCCGGGTCGGTGGTGCCGGGGCCGCCGCTGCACGCAATGCGAGTTGCAGACGGCGAGGCGGGCTTGATGGAGGCTACTTCGAATGACGGCGCATCCGCGGCCTGGCCGTAAGCGCATAGGCAGGCCAGGGTCAGGCAACTCACCACCGGAATCAGTCGCATATTCAGATTCGCTCTTTCAGGTCAGGAAAGAGAACCGCTGAGTCAGTTTCAGTAGCTTGAGTACTTTGTAAATGTCCACGTTGACGGCGCGCAACACCACCTTGACGGATCTTTGCTCGGCCAGACCAGCCAACTGTTCCATCGCTCCGACCACATTCGAATCGATCCGGAGAACCGAAGAGAAGTCCAGAATCACTTCGCCCTGCGCACTGTTTACCTTGTCCACGGCTTCTTGTTGCAAGGCCTGGAGGACGCGTTCCGGGTCGATCTGAATCCACTCCGCATGGGTCGTCATACCGACGACCATTCCTTGGCTGTGGCTCGCTCGGATACGCTGGCGGGGTTCGCCGGGCTTCGCCCCCGATACGCGCTCCAAAACAACTCGACCAACTCGCTCACCAGCGGCATGCGAGGGTTCGAGCGCCACGAAGGATCGTCAAAGGCAACCTTGGCCAAATCTGGCATGGCCCGCTCGAATTCTTCTTTGGAGATCCCCAGGTCTGCGATGGAACGCGGAATCTCCAGCCGGTCGAGTAGCTGTTCCGTCGCCGACACAAGGCTTTTCACCTTTTCCGCGACGGTATCGCCGGCGAGGCCGAGTAAGTCCGCCATCATGGCGTACTTCTTGTGCGCGATATACCCGCGCTGGTTCGGCGACGGCATGAATTTGGTGGGCACGGACGCGTTATACGCGATCACATGCGGCAGCATGAGGGCGTTGGCCCGGCCGTGCCCGACGCCGAACCGCGCGCCGAAAGCATGCGCCAGCGCGTGATTCACTCCCACCGAGGCGTTGGAAAACGCCAGCGCCGCTATACAGGCGGCATTGTGCATCATGCTGCGCGCCTCTTCATCGCGCGGGTTCTCGTAGGCGATGGGCAGAAACTTGAACGCCATTCGAATGGCTTGCATGGCGTTGGAGTCGGTGTATGGGGAAGCGTGGATGGAAACTCCAGCTTCGAGTGCGTGGGTCAGGCAGTCGATGCCGGTGTCGGCGGTAAGGCTTTTCGGCATCGACATCACGAACTGAGGATCTACGATGGCCACATCCGGGCTCAACGAATAGTCGGCAAGTGTCACTTTGCGCCCGCGCGCCTTATCGAGGAGGACCGCAAACGGAGTCACTTCGCTCCCGGTTCCGCTGGTGGTGGAGATGGCAATCAACCGCACCTGGTTGTTCCTTTGAGTCGGGAATTGGACCACGCGTTTGCGGATGTCCAGGAAGGGCGCGGCCAATTCCTCCAAGTCGGCCTCCGGCGAAACGTACTTGAGTTTCATGATTTTCGCCGCGTCGATCACGCTTCCGCCGCCCACCGCGATAATCTGGTCCGCTTTATGGAGATTGAGCGCTTCCACCCCTTGCATGACGACCTTGGCCTCTGGTTCCGCGTCGGGAATTGCCAGCACGCGGACGGGAGTCTGCGCCGGAATGGAGCGCCGGACGATGTCCACGTGGCCCATCTGCTCCAGGAGGGGATTGGTGACGATGAGGGTTGATTGCGACGGGAAATGGCGCAGGTTTTCAACGGCGTTCATGTTGAAGTAGATTTGATTGGGAACACGGAACCACATATGCGCTTGCGTCCTCCGGGCCACGCGTTTGATATTCAGGTAATGATACAGGCTCACGTTATCGGTGGTGCTGTTGCCGCCACCGGTCCCGCATCCGAATGAGAAGGTGGGCACCATATCGTTGTAAACCCCGCCGAGCGCTCCGATGGATCCCGGAGAATTCACAATGATCCGTCCCGCGTTGATGGCCTCGCTGAACATGCGGATGATCTCATCGTTGCGCGAGAAAATCACCGCCGTGTGTCCAAGCCCACCGGCATGATTCACGTCTACGCACACCCTCAGCGCCTCATCGACGGATTTCGCGCGATAGACCGAGAGCACGGGAAACAGCTTCTCGACCGATAGCGGATACTCCCGGCCGACACCTTGAATGGGCGCAACCAACAGTTTCGTATCCGGCTTAACCCGAAGACCGCACGCGCGGGCGATATCGGTGGCCTTCTGGCCGACTGCCATGGGCCGCATGAATCCGGTGTCGGGATCGATCACCATTCGCCCCAGGATCTCCGTCTCTTTCTCGCTGCAGATGTGCGCACCCAGGTCCGCAAACTTCTGGATGGCGAGCGAATAAATCTCATCGTCGATCACCACCGTTTGTTCCGAGGCGCAAATGGTTCCGTTATCGAAGGTTTTGGAGGTGATGATATCCACGACAGCCATGTCCAGACGGGCCGTTTTTTCCAGATAGACCGGCGTATTGCCCGGCCCCACTCCCAAGGCCGGTTTGCCTGAACTATAGGCGGCTTTGACCGCGCCCGGTCCGCCCGTGGCGTCAATCAGCTTAACCTCTTTGTGACGCATCAGGTAGTTATTGTCCGGTATGGTGGGCTCCTCCAAACAGGTGAAAACTCCTTCGGGAGCGCCGTGCTTGACCGCGGTCTCATACATAATCCGGATGGCCTCCTGGCAACAGTGCCAGGCCTTCGGATGGGGACCGAAAATCACCGCGTTTCGCGTCTTGATGGCCATGATGCACTTGAAAAGCACCGTCGATGTGGGGTTCGTGATAGGTGTGATCGAGAAGATGAGCCCGATCGGTTCAGCCACCTCCACCAGACCGCGTTCCGGAAACTCGCGGATGACGCCAACCGAAGGTTTGTCTTTGATGTAGTTGTACACGAATTCCGTGGCCACCATGTTCTTGATGGCCTTGTCTTCCAGAACCC
>JBEKQS010000091.1:0-28796 GCA_049519475.1 Bryobacteraceae bacterium
AGCCGAGATGTCGAAGCGAGGTGTGTTTTCGTAGAACGCGGTGAAGATCATGGAATCGAAGGCCTGGACCCCGCTCAGCGCATCCTTGCAGGTGATCGTCTCGGTCATCGGCTTCTGGCGGTAGGCGGCCATTGGGAGAGTGATCTCCGCGAGATCGTGGTGGGTGTAAGATTCCGATTCTTTCACATCAAGTACGAAATCCTGGATCGTTTTGACCTTCTTTAGGAAATCCGCGGCGGCGTTCCCGAAATCGTAGCCGGAGCTGGAACTCTGCAGCAGGTCGGTATTCGCTGCCGTCCTGGCAACATTGCCTGCGACCGTATTCGCGTCTGCCATCAGGGAAGTCCCGCTCTCCGGGCGGTACATCGCGTTGAATTCGGCAAGGTCTGCCTGCATCTTCTTTGTCTTAGCATTAGCTTCGGCTAGTCCTTCCGGGGCGGATTTCAGGAGATTCACCTCCTCGACGAAGCCCTTCAGATCCTCCGCGAGTCGATCAACCGCCTGCTTCGCGGTGCATTCGGGAGGCAAAAGAGCCGCGCATGTAGCTTTCCTCTCATCGCACTCGGGGTCAACCTTCTCATGGCAGTTGGCGTCAACGACTTTGTCGAAGGAGTAGAGCCAGTTCTTACGGAGCGTCGTCTTCAGCCGGCCCCCTATGTTAAGAGTGGCTGCAAGTTTGCGCTCGAGTTCGTCCAGGTCCGACCGCTCCGTGTCGATGCTCACAAGCCGATCTTCCGCGACGGTGAGAACGCTAGCTGCTCCTCCAGTTTGGCCCCTTCAGTGCGGTTTTTGGAAAGTTTCTGAGCCGTCTGCGCCGCGGCCGCTTGATTGAGAAGCGCTAGCTGCTCCTCCAGTTTGGCCCTTTCAGCGCGGTTTGCGGAAAGTGCCTGGGCCATCTGTGCCGGGGCCTGTGAATTGATAACGGCAGCAGAAGCCGTAGGCGGAAGCGGTGTGTAGGGCAGCACCAAGGCCCCAGCGGTAGTCAGCGCCGCCGCCACCGCTGTGCTCAGGTCCCGGGTAACGAGTCCGGGTGTTGCCGCGATTGTGCATGACAGAAACGGCGACGCGTGCTGCAAAACCGCCGTGGCCATTCCCCCGGCGCGAATCATGACGTCCGATTGGACCGGCACACGTACCCTATATTGCGGAGTTACCGGGTCCGTCACAGCATTGGCCGGCGGTATTACCGGACCTGCGTCCGTCAAGTAGATCACTACGCGGCATTTCCCCCCAGCTTTAGGGATGGAGATAAACTCGTCGTTCTACGCCGTGCCGCTTCGGTTTCGCTGCGGCCGAGTTATGCCAAGGGGGACGGGGTTCATCGCCCCAAACTTATTTTCAAAACCGACAGCGCACGTCCATTGCGAATCACTAAAATTGGCCCGATTGTTTTGGAAGAGAGGTACGTGTGCGAGCGCGAGCTTACCCTTCTACAGGACGTCTACCCAGACGTCGATTCCGCCAGCCCGCTCGAATGTGAAGTATCTGGCGTGAAGGGTGGGGGTAGCCTCGAATCCGCGCTAGAGCGCGGCGGCCCGCAAACCGTGGATTCGATATCGATTGAGTACACTGACTCTGACAAAAACCAGCACAGAGCACGATTCTTTCTTTTCAAGAATCCGGATCGAAGTATCGTCTGGCGGGAGGACCTTCCCTCGGATTCCGGTGTTCAGGATCTGGCGGAACTGTGGCACAAGCTGTCGCTGTTACGGAAGGCGCCAAAAGAGTTAATTCCGGCGGGCGAACGGAAACTTTTAGGGGAAGAGGCCGCAGAGTTAGAGGATCAGTTACGGAGGATATTGCAGGAGAATTCAGACAGTTATTTGCGCGGTGAGGCTAGGGCCGATTTATCCCATCCCGTGAGTCGAGAAATCGCGTATTTACCCGAGGGAATGCCAGAGCCGCTGCCATGGTGGCAGCTCCGGTTAATGTCCTTCCGAGACCGCTACCTATCCTATTGGGAGCGTTGCGTACGCCGCACACTTCAGGGGGATCTTCCCCTATTACCCAGCGATTTGGATGCCAACCAGTTTATTGATGTTCTCTATAAGCATCGTCAATGGTTGATGGCGATGCGTGAAGGCGTGGAGTCTATTTATCCGGATGATCCTACCGCTTGATTTGTTGACTCTGCTATGCGGCCATGCTCACGGATGCCATCGGGCTGTCAACTGGAGGAAATGTCAAATTGACCCACTACCGGGTTCCGAGAGGTGATGGAGAGTCCCGTTGCGCGAAGCGGAAACGGTATCTGGTTGTGGGACTGAATTTCTTGCGCCCGGTGAATCATGCAATGTCGAGCTGAGAAACGGTGAGCCGTTCTGCAAGGTGCATGCGGTAAGAATGCTCGACCGTCCGACGTATGAAGCGGAGTACGGGAAGCTGGATCAGCCGAGCGTCGGCCAGGTGTTGATCTGTCCAGTTTCAAAAAAGATGTCCGGAAAAACCACGGCGACGCACGATGCAATCGAGGAATACGGTATCAAGCTTCCTGAGTAGTCTATAACCCTGCCTGGTCCAGTTCCTCCGAAGTCGCGCCGGTATCCCGGGCAGGTCATGCTCCCGGATAGAGCACTTGGCCGAAAAACGCCCATCCCGCCCAGGTGCCGCGGTCAATATCGACCGGGTGCCCACGCGATTTAGCTCCCCGGATGCCCGCCCCTTACGCCCGCACCACCCGATCCATCGCCAGAAACTCCTGAATGTGCGGGTGCTCCGCCTTCGCCAGCTCATCCACCGGCCCGCAGTAAATCACTCCGACCTCGCTTCAACTGCCGCTTCAACCGCAGCATCAGACGCCCAGGTGGTCCGACATAATGGACGCGCTAATCCTCCCGCAGTGCCACCATCGGATCCACACGCATCGCCCGCCGCGCCGGAAATAGCCCCGACCCTACCACTACCGCTACCAGCACCATCGCCGCTCCCGCCACGATCGCTGGCTCCGCGGGCCTCACGCCGTACAGAAACCTGGCCAGAAGCCGTGACGTCGCGACCGTCCCACACAGCCCGATTGCCGCTCCTGCGACTGCCAGCACCAGCGTCTCCCTCGCCACCATTGCCAACACCGAGGCCGGCGTCGCGCCCAGCGCCATGCGAATTCCGATTTCTTTCGTCCTTCGCGCCGCCGCATACGACGCCACGCCGAACACCCCCACCGCGGCCAGCGTCACGGCCAGCCCGGCGAATAGCCCCAGCAGCAGCGTGTTGAGCCGCCGCGACTCCAGCATGCTCTCCACCACCCGCTCCATGGTCGCCACCCCCGCCACCGGCTGGTTCTTGTCGATCTCCGCCACCGCACGACGCACCGCTCCCGACATCGCGACGCGCCGGTAGTGGGGCTTGCCCACGCGGATGATCCACTTCGACGGGTAGGCAAACCAGGCAAGTGGATCCCTGAGCCGGCTGTGGGAGTTTGGGTGCCGCACGAGCGCACTCTCCGATAGGCCTGTTTTTGTCGACAACTCCCGCTTCGTGCGGCTGGAGCTGTTTCCGAGTGGCGCCGTGATTCGGCAGGAACGTGGTAACATTCCTCAGACCGCTTCCCCTTCAATCGAATGCAACGCGGTGAATACGGCTACGACGCGCCTTACGCGCTGGTCATCTTCGGATCGTTGGCGGTGGTCAGCGGGTTGGGCGCGGCAATCGCCTGGTGGTGCTTGTCCATTCAGGCCGCCCGGCCCATCACGCTTTATTTTGTCTTTTTCCTGGCGAACGCCACCAGCTTTTTCTACACCACCAGACGCGGCAAGTTCATCGAGTGGGAGCGCATTCTGGATCGCCTTCACCTGCGCGGCGACGAGATGGCGCTCGATATGGGGTGCGGCCGTGGCGCGGTGCTGACCGCTGTCGCCCGCAGGCTGACGAAAGGCCGGGTGACTGGGGTGGATATCTGGAGTACGACGGATCAGTCGGGCAACGCGAAGGACGTCGCCTTGCGCAACGCGTCGCTGGAAGGGGTTCGCGATCGCGTGTACATCGAGACTGCCGACATGCGGGCGCTCCCCTGTCCCGTTGCAACGTTCGATCTGGTGGTTTCGAGCCTCGCGATCCACAACATCCGATCCAACCCCGATCGCATACGAGCCATCAGCGAAGGATTCCGGGTCTTGAAACCCGGGGGCAGGATGGTGATCGCCGACATCCGCGCCACGGCGATTTATGCCGACGCCTTGCGGACGCTCGGAGCGTCGAACGTGGAGCGTCGTCGCCTGGGCTGGAGATTCTGGTGGGGCAACCCGTTCGCCGCCACAACCCTCCTCACTGCTTCAAAACCTTCTGCCTGAACTTGCGGGTGGTCGGAAACAACCTGGTTCCCGTTACGTGGGCAGCGCTACGTTTGCGCCGGCAAGGGAGAAGCTGTCGAAGAAGTCATTTTCCGGAATACCTGTATTTTGTCCAGAAACCCAAAGGTGCGCTCACATGCGGTGGCGAGGCTAACGTCAATCGTGAACCGGGGGTTAATTGCCCGAGGGCCTTTCGGCGTGATCGATCACCAGGATTTCGGCCTGCTCCCTGGCCGGAACCACCCTCAATCCGAGTTGCTTGAGCGACGCCGCTATCGGCGCCCCCGGCTCGGCCTCCTGCAGGCCCATCGCTGCCGCCACGTCGGCTGGCATTACGGGGGGCTGCGCGATGTAATCCAGGCTGAAATCGAAGCCTCCGGTGAGCCCGGTTTTGTCGAGGAGCGGACGATCCAACTGCCGCCTTACCAGCTCCACGAGATCGGCCATTGCGAGATTGAGGCATCGCACGCGAATGTGTAGTCCAGCCGAACCATCGTCCCGGGTCAGCGGGGGATCGGTAAAGGCGCTGGGCTTTATCTTGGCCCCGCCGGGTGCGACCACCAGGTCATAAACCGGCATCACTTGGTTCCGGCGGCTGACCTTGAGTTGGAAGCGCTCCGCCAGGAGTGTCTGCATCATTTGCCGGACCTGTACCGAGGTGGGAGTCGCGTCACCCGGCGCGCGGGCGTCGATTTCGTAGACTTCGGAAGTGGCCCACTCGTCTGCCCATTCATGGCTCTGGCTCACCTGGAATGGCTCAAGCCCATACGAGAGGCCAACCAGCCTCATCAGATTGCCCGTTGTGGATACGCGGGTTCCGCTGACCTGGAGCTCGCTGGGCGGGGGATCTCTTCTCGCTATGGCGCGTATTCCCGGCCTTACCTGGGGAGTAAAACGCTTCACCGACGCCACTTCGAACGCTGGGGCGGGCGCGCCAGTCTGCGCGGCGGCGACAGCTGCCATCAAGAGAATCGCAACGGATTGGGCCATGGGACCGTCCTACGCGGGACAGCTCTATCTATAGCGAAAAGGCCTCGTTCGAGTCAAGCGCGCTTGTATCACGCTGGTCGTGAATTACGAGCCCGACTGAAAACAACAGCTGGGCACTCGGCGAAAAGTGGGTTCTCGTATAGTGGCCCTCGCCACTGGGCCGTAGCACGCCTATCCCGCCCAGGTGCCACGGTCAATATCGACCAGGTGCCCACGCGATTTAGCTCCCCGGATGCCCGGCCCCTTACGCCCGCACCACCCGATCCATCGCCAGAAACTCCTGAATGTGCGGGTGCTCAGACTGCGCCAGCTCATCCACCGACCCGAAGTAAATCACTCCGCCCTCGTACAGAAACACCACCCGGTCCGCCACCTTGTACATCAGGTCCAGATCGTGCGTCACCACCACCGACGTCAGTTTCAACTGCCGCTTCAGCCGCAGCATCAGATCGCCCAGGTGGTCCGACATAATCGGGTCCACCATGGTCGTCGGCTCGTCGTATAAAACGCATTGCGGTTGCGCCGCCAGCGCCCGCGCAATCGCCACCGCGCGCTTATACCCCGTCGATAAGTCGGAAGGGTAAGCGTCCTTCGCCTCCGCGATGTCCACCATCTGCAGCAGGCCGTTCACCACGTCTTCTTTGTTCTGCGCGTCGTAATCCTCTCGCAGTTCGAGCGAGAACAACACGTTCTCCCCCACCGTCATGGAATCGAACAGCGCCCCCGATTGGAACACCATCGTCACCTTTTTCCGGATGCGCCGCATCTCCGCCTCGGGAAAATCCGTGACGTCCTCGTGCGCCACAATCACGCGGCCCGAGTCCGGCCGCAGAAACCCCATAATGTGCGCCAGCGTCACCGACTTTCCCACTCCGCTCCGCCCGATGATCGCCACCGTCTCGCCCGGATTTACGTAGAAATTGACATCGACTAAAACCGGCTTGTCGAACGTCTTACAGACATGCCGGAACTCGATGTAGTGTGGATAGGAATCAGCCGGCATCATAGGTTGCCCAGTCTCCAGGAGTACTAACGTTTTGAAAACGCGCCAGTTCCGGCACAAAAAGGGTTACGGCGCGCAGCTCCCGCAGCAGCGCGTTATGGCCGCCCATGCGGCGACTTCGGCCCCCCACCAGCACGTACCCCGCCCGCCTGCGCCTGCTCACAGCAAAATGATACCATCGCTCTTAGGGGCCCTGTCCGCGTCTGATCCCTTGGAAAAATCGGGGGAATGCCTTATACTAAGGAGCAAAACATTTTGACGTATTTATGTTTTAGACTGGGACTGGGCGCGACCTTGGCGGGAACTCTCATATCCGCCGCCGGCCTTCCCGATCGGCCGCAGCAGATTACCCGGGTGATTCGAGCCGATCCGCGCACTGGCAAGCTTGTGAGAAGCGTGATGGTCACATCCAAACCCGTCGCGTCCCTGGCCGTTGCGGCCGGCGTAGTCCCGTTGCGCGCCGCTTCCGCTCTGCTTCCCGCGGCCGTCCCCGCTTCGCCCGTCGCCTCCTTCGATGCCGCGTCGTTCAATGACGCCGTCGAGCGGATCGCCGCCGAAGAGTCGATCCCGGCGCTCTTGATCCACTCCGTCATCAAAGTCGAGAGCAATTACAACCCCTTCGCCGTTTCTCCCAAAGGCGCCTTGGGCCTGATGCAACTAATGCCCGAAACCGCCCGGCGCTTCGGCGTGGCGGATGTTTTCGACGCCTTCGATAACATGCAGGGCGGCGCCAAATACCTGCACTACCTGCTCGATCTTTATAACGGCGATTACACTCTTGCGATCGCGGCTTACAACGCCGGCGAAGCCGCTGTCGAAAAATATGGCAGCGTGCCGCCATTCCCGGAAACGCGCAACTATGTGGTCCAGGTGCGGCGCGCCATCGAGCTCTCCCGCAAGGCGCAGAAGGCGCCCGCGGCGGCCGCTCCCCAACCCGCGCGGCCCGCCGAGCCCACGCCCGACTCGCCGCGCCACATCCAGGAGATCGTCGGCGCCGACGGCATCGTCCGATACGTCACTCGATGAACTTATGAAGCTGATCGCGGCGCTCACGGTTCCGGTCTCGCTGCTTCTCGCGCAAAACCCCACGCCCGCGCCGCTCTCGGTGGTTGCCGTCCGCCATTTCATCCTGCATGACGCCACCCGCGTCGCCATCGAAGTCAGCGGCGATTTTGAATTCCGCACCGACCGTCTCCACAATCCCGAGCGCGTCTATTACGACATTCTCAACTCCGTCCCGCGCGTCAAAGGCCCGCGCTTGTACTCCGAGACCGTCAACGACAAACTGCTGCTGCGCATCCGCGTTGCCGAAACCGCCAAAAGCGTGACCCGGGTTGTGCTCGATCTCGGCGACAACGTCGAGCCCACCTCCTCCACCCTCACCAATCCCAACCGTCTGATGGTGGAATTGCGCCACGCGTCCGATTCCACACCCAGTTCCCTTCCCACGTCGGAAGAGGCATCCACTCCCACTTCCGCCCCCCCGTCAACTCCCACAAGAACGTTCACCCCGCCGCAGTTGCCGGCCCCTGCTTCACCCGCGCCGCTCGGCCCCGCTCCGCCAATCGCCGTCCATCACCCGCCGTCTACCGCTAAACCTACAGCTTCACTCATTCCTGCCACACCCATGCCCGCACCGCCGGCTGATGCCCTACCCGTCGCAAGGACGTCCCCCGACAAGCCGCCCGCTGATGTGCCGCCTGCCACCAAGCCGTCCCCTACCACGCTGCCTGCCGCCAAGCCGGCCGCCGGCAAGCCCGTTGTCATCGCCCCGCAGGCCACCGCACCGGCCGCGCCCGAGGAAATCGCCAGCGCCGCGCGCCACACCAGCTCCGGGCAGAACTCTCTCATCCGCGCCCTGGGCCTCAAAATCAACCGGGTCGTCATCGACCCCGGCCACGGCGGCCACGATAACGGCACCGAAGGCCCCAAAGGCCTCCTCGAAAAGGATCTTGTCCTCGACGTTTCGCAGCGCCTCGGCAAGCTCATCGAAGATCGCATGGCTGCCGAAGTCATCTACACCCGCACGGACGATACCTTCATCCCTCTGGAAGGCCGCACCGCTCTTGCCAATGAGAAGAAGGCCGACCTGTTCCTCTCCATCCACGCCAATTCGTCGTCCATTCCTAAAATCGCCGGCGTCGAAACCTTCTACCTCAACATCACCGGCACGCGCGACGCCCTCGACCTGGCCGCTCGCGAAAACGCCAGCGCCCAAAAGTCGATCTTTGAGCTGCAGGACATTATCAAGAAGATCACCCTTCACGACAAGTCCGAAGAGTCCCTGGAATTCGCCAAGCGCATCCAGGCCGCGATGTTCTCCTTCTCCGCCAAGAGCATCCCGGCGTCCAGGGACCGCGGCGTCAAGAGCGCCCCCTTCGTCGTCTTGATCGGGGCCAATATGCCCTCCGTCCTCGCCGAAATCGGCTTCCTCAGCAACGCCCGCGAAGAGGCTCTCCTCAAGAAGTCCGACTACCGCGACAAACTCGCCGAAGCCCTCTACAAAGGAATCGAGCGCTATGCCACCGGCCTCAGCCACTTCCAGGTGGCGGCCCGTCCGTGAAGGTGCTGGCTTTCCGTCACGCCCCCTTTGAAGGCCTCGGCCTCATCGCTCCTGCCCTCGAAGAGCGCGGCATCTCGCTCGACTACGCCGACCTCTACCGCCCCGCGGCGCCTGCTCCTTCCATCGCTTCCTACGACGGCCTCATCTCGCTCGGCGGCCCGATGTCCGCCAACGATCCTCTACCGTTCCTGGACCTCGAACGTCAGCTCATCTCCCAGGCCATCGCTCGCCGCCAGCCGCTCTTGGGCATTTGCCTCGGATCGCAACTCATCGCCCGCGCTCTGGGCGCCGATGTCCACCGCAACCCCGTCAAGGAAATCGGATGGTTTGACGTCCGCTTCACTCCCGCCGCCTCGGCCGACCCGCTTTTCTCCTCTCTCGCCGGGCCCGAATCCATTTTCCATTGGCACTCCGACACCTGGGACCTCCCGCGCTGCGCCACGCTACTTGCCTCCTCCGACGCCTGTCCCAACCAAGCCTTCCGCGCCGGCCCCCTGACCTACGGCTTCCAGTTCCACCTCGAAGTCACTCCCGCCATGATCGCCGATTGGCAGCTTCAGGGCGAAAACTGCGGCGACGTCCGCGAACTGCCCGCCCCCATCGACCCCCATCACAACGCCCCCCATCTCGCTGCGCTGTCTGAGCTTATATTCGGCAGATGGGCCGGTCTACTATAGCCCTCCCCTCATTTACCCCCCTCCACCATCCCCATCGGGGGGATTGTGCCGAAACCCATTGGCCCCCACAATTGTAAACAGCACCCATGGTTTTAGAGAACGAGATTGCGAGTTTTCCCATGTGTCGGCAAATCTCGACAACGGTGTTGATCGCGGAAGATCCCTTTGTCGCGGCCTTTGTTCGAACCCTGTTGCACCGCCACGGCTATGAAATTGTGAGCGCCGGCGCGGAGCGTGGGCTCGATCTGATCGAGGCCGGCGAATTACAAGCGGATCTGGTCATCACTAATACTCCCCAGGTATTCCTGCCCGTTGCTGACAGGCTTCACCTGCTCTATCTGGCAGCCCTGCCCGATCCGTCGCTCATCGCCCGCTTCCCATCGGCTCGCGCGCTGCGCAAGCCCTTTTCCAACGGCGAACTGGTGGAAGCCGTGCAGTCCCTGACAGTCGTAAAATAGAGCCAGTGGGCTTCTATCTCTGGTTGGAAGGCGACCTCGCGTGGGCGCAAGGCGCTTACGAATACCGCCCCATGGGCGCGGCGGTGATCTCTGCCTCCGATCTGTTCCGCCGCCGCGATTTCTCCCCGCGCCGCGTGGCGCGTCCGCCTTCCTGGGCCCGCCAATACGCCTCGCTCGGCCACCTCAACGCACAACTCCAGGAACTCCGCTGTGGAGCGGCCAATACTGGCCGCGGCCTGAATAGGCTGCCCCACAGAGCGGCGGAGCCGTAACCAACGGACGGGAGGCGGCATATCTGCAACAATATCGGTGACCGGCGCGAACCGAAGCTCAATAACGCGCTCCGGAAAGAAAGGAATACCGAACCTTGCTAAAGACATTTTGTTGGCTCGCTGTTATATCCGTGCTGTCGCTCCACGCCGCGGAACGGCCGCGCATCGTCGGCATCGCGAACATCGCGGTCAAGGTCGACAACCTCGCAGAGGCCCGCAAGTTCTACTCCGGTGTGGTGGGGATGGCGGAGGCTTTCGCGACCAAGGATCCCGCCGTGGCCGGCGATCTCGCCTGCTTCAAGGTCAACGACCACCAGTACGTGGAAGTGTCGCCGACACTGAAGGACGAGAACGAAGACCGGCTCATCCGCGTCGGCTTCGAAACCGACGATGCCCGGAAGTTGCGCGACTACCTGGCCGCGAAAGGCGTCCGGGTTCCCGCCAGGATCGGCAAGGACGCCAACGGCAACCGCAGCTTCGTGGTGCAGGATCCCGACGGCCACTCGGTCGAGTTTGTGCAGTATATGCCGGGATCGATCCACAGCCGCAATTTCGGCAAGCATCTCTCGGCCACGCGCATCTCGGACCACATGCTGCATGTGGGCGTGCGCGTGGTGGATGCCGCGAAGTCGGACGCCTTCTATAAAGACATCCTGGGGTTCCGGCTGCAATGGAAAGGCGGGTCGACGGATAACCACTTCGATTGGATTTCCATGATGGTGCCGGATGGCTATGACTGGATCGAGTACATGGTGCGCGAGACCACTCCCACACCCCGGCAGCTTGGCGTCCTGAATCATTACGCGCTGAGCACCATGGACGTGCAGCAGGTGTACAAAGATGTGGTGGAGCGGGGTTACAAACCGCCGCAGCCGCCCAACATCGCGCGCGACGGCCGCTGGCTGCTGCAACTCTACGACAAAAATTTCACGCGCACCGAGATGATGATCCGCAAACCGGTGCAGACGCCCTGCTGCTCGCCGAACCTGGACGATATCAAGCAATAAGTACTACTGATCTTTGTTTTCTTCGCAGGCCGCGACGATTCTTCCGCGCGGACCAAGTCCGAGGACGCAACAAAACAGCCCAGTGCGTCAGCACTGGGAACCGCTATTACCACCAGGAGAGAGCCGCCCGCTACAATTCCCCCATGCCCAAAGTCCGAGCGCTCCGCTGGTACATGATCTCGCTCATCATGCTCGGCTCGATCGTCAATTATCTTGCCCGCAGCACCCTCGCGGTGGCCGCCCCCACTTTGCTCCACGACCTCCACATCACCACCAGACAATACTCCTGGATCGTCGGCACTTTCCAGGGCGCAATCATGGCGCAACCCATCTGCGGCTATGTCCTCGATTCGCTCGGCCTCAAGTTCGGACTCGCTATCTTCGTCACCGTCTGGGCCCTCACCAATATGGCCCACGGTTTTGCCCGCTCCTGGCAGGCCCTGGCCGGCCTCCGCGGCGTGATGGGGTTCAGTGAAGGTTCCGCCAACCCCGCCGGCATGAAGGCGGTGGCCGAATGGTTCCCGGCCCGCGAACGCGGACTCGCCGGCGGCGTGTACAACATCGGCGCTTCCTTTGGATCGATGCTTGCGCCGCCGCTGGTGGTTTGGGCCATCCTCCGCTACAACTGGCAAGCCGCTTTCGTCATCACCGGCGCGCTCGGCATCGTCTGGGTCCTGCTTTGGCTCCTCTTCTACCAATCCCCCGGACGTCACACCGCCCTCTCCGAAGAAGAGCGTAGCTACATCCAATCCGGCCAGGAGAAGCATCTGCAAGGCGACGGCAGCCGTCCGTCCATCCTCGCCATCCTCCGCCGGCGCAACTTCTGGGGCATCGCGCTTCCGCGCTTTCTCGCCGACCCCACCTGGGGCACCCTCACCTTCTGGCTCCCGCTCTACCTGACCAGCGTGCGCCACATGAACATCCAGCAAATTGCCCTCTTCGCCTGGATGCCCTTCCTGGCCGCCGATTTCGGGTGCCTGTTCGGTGGTGTCGTCAGCATGGCCCTGCAAAAATACGCTGGGGTGGACCTGATCAACGCCCGCCGCGCCACTTTCACACTCGGCGCATGCCTCATGCTCGGCGTCGGATTCGTCGGTTTCGTCCAAAGCCCCTATGCCGCCATCGCTCTGCTCAGCCTTGCCGGCTTCGCCCACCAGACTCTATCCGTCACCGTGATCACCATGTCGTCCGACCTGTTCAAGAAGAACGAAGTCGCCACCGTCGCCGGCATGGCCGGCGCTTTCGGCAATGCCGGTCTGCTCATCTTTTCCCTTGCCATCGGCGGGCTGGTGGCCACCATCGGCTACACCCCATTCTTCATCTGCCTGGGCATCTTCGACCTGATCGGCGCGGCGCTGCTGTGGACATTGGTCAGTGCCGCGCGCCAGGGGAACCAGCTCCACGACCGCAAGACTTAGTGCTGCCGGAAGACCGCTTGCTAACGCGCGCGGCCTGATCAGAGCCACTACTTCGCCGCCGTCCCCAAGGCCGCCGTTGCGCCCTGGATGGCCTCGCCGGCGTTCTCCAGCACCTTTCCTACTTTGCCGATCTCTTCGTCGGCCAGCTTCCAGTCCTTCTGCTCGATGCTCTCCCGCACCGCCGGCAGCGTCTTCACGCCGTATCCCGTGTAAAAACCCGGGGCATAGATCTGGTGCTTGAACCATGGCCGGTTGGGCAGCCCCTCGTTCAGCGTCAGCGCGCGCTCCACGGCCACCAGCTTGTCGTTGGCTTCCTTCAAGGCCGCGCGCGCCAGCGCCGCGCCGCCGTTCTCCATGGCGCTCGCGAGCGCTTTGTCGTATTGCTCGGTGGTGCGCTGCAACGCCGCCAGGCCGTTGTCCAGCGGCGCGAAATTCAGGAACGGCGGCACCGTTTCCTTCGGCGGCGCCAGCATCGGAACCCGCGGGTCCACTACCGCCGCGAACACGCCGTCGTCAATCTGCCGGTTGCGCTCGATGGTCTGGTCGCGTTTCTCCAGCGCCAGGCGCTTGACTTCGTCGATGTACCGCCGCACCGTGTCGGTGAAGTCGTCGAAGTCGTAGGGCAGCAGCTCGGCATCGGCCAGCCGCATCACCGCCGTCCCCGCGGTCTGCGCCAGCGCCCGCCCATACACGAAGTTGGTGTCCGCGAAATGCGTGTACCAGTAGAAGTCGTCGTAGACCGAATGGTAGATGCCGCCCTGGTCCTCGCCGCCGAATCCCAGGTTCATGGAGGCCACGCCCAGGAAATCCAGGAACGCCGTGTAGTCCGATCCCGAGCCCAGCGCGCCAATCCGCAGATCCGGCCTACTGCGCGCTTCCGCCCGATCCTGGGGGGTCGCCGCCGCCGCTGCGCCGCCACGCCCGCCGCCCTGGTTCGCGATCTCGCGGAACTGCATGCGCTTCCACACCGTCAGCTTGCTCTCCGGGTCGTCGATATCCTTCGCCACGCCGTTCATGAACTTCTCCAGCGTGTGCGACCCTTCCACCTGCAAATACCCGCGCGAGTTGGTGTCCGAGTTGATGTAGACCGCCGCATTGCGCTTCAGCTCTTCCGCATGCGTCTCCGCCCATTCGGTAGACCCCAGCAACCCTTCCTCTTCGCCATCCCACGCGCACAGGATGATGGTGCGCTTCGGTTTCCATCCCTGTTTCAGCAGCGCTCCGAAACTCCGCGCCTCTTCCAGCAACGAGCTTGTGCCGGACAGCGGATCTTCCGCGCCGTTCACCCAGGCGTCGTGATGATTGCCGCGGATGATCCACTCATCCGGATAGGTCGCCCCGGGAATTCGCGCGACCACATCGTAAATCGTCTTGGTATCCCAGTTAAACTTGGCCTTCAGATGCACCTTGGCCGGGCCGGGCCCAATCCGGTAGGTGATCGGCAACGAGCCGCGCCACGCGGGTGGCGCCATGGGCCCTTTGATCGCCGCGAGCAGCGGCTGCGCATCGCCGTAGGAAATCGGCAGCACCGGAATCTTGGTCAGCGTCACGGCGTCGCTCAGCGCCAGGCGCTTGGCATCCTTGGTCGCGCCGACGCCGGGCGTCAGCGGATCGCCCGGAAACACCGGCATGTCCATCACGCTGCCGCGCTGCACGCCGTCTTTCGGGCGGAACGGTCCATCCGGAAAGACGTCGCCCTGGAAGTACCCATCCTCGTGCGGGTCCGAATAAATCAGGCAGCCGATGGCGCCGTGCTCCGCCGCCACTTTCGGCTTGATCCCGCGCCACGACCCGCCATAGCGCGTGATCACGATGGCCCCCTTCACGGAGACGCCCAAGCGGTCGAGCGTGTCATAATCTTCCGGAATCCCGAAGTTGGCGTACACCAGCGGCGCCGTCACATCGCCGTCGATCGAATACGCGTTGTACGAGGGCAACTGTTCGTCGTGTTGCCCCGAGGTCGGGTCAGGGGCCACTGCCGGCTCTTGCAGCTTGGCCGTGAACTTGACCGGCTCGACGAGTTCGAGTGCGCGTTCTTTGGGTGTCGGGAACAGCACATCGAAGGTTTCGATCTTGGCGTCGAGCCCAAACTCCTTGAACTTCGCCAGAATCCATTCCGCGTTGTCCTTATCGTAAGCCGACCCCACGTGATGCGGCCGTGCCGAGAGGCGCTGCATATAGGCGCGGAGATTGGCCGGGTCCGGCAGGCCGCGGAACTTGGCTTCCCAATCGCGTTCCGCGCGCGCCGCTTCGGTGGAGTAACCGCGCAGCGGCCCGGAATCCGCCGGAAACGCCAACGGCGCGGCAAGCCAATAGCAAAGCAAGTAAACGATGCAAGTTTTGAGAGGTTTCATGGAAGTGATGTTTATTCTACCCCAGTGAGCCGGTGGGACAGAATCGGTTTTCGTGGTCTGTCAGCCTCGCCCGAGCACAACCGGGTGACGACACAAACCGATCGGCTGTCGCACCAAGGCTAGTTCCCGACCGGCACCCGCTCCGCGTGGTCGATGACCATCACGTCGAGCGGGCCCTTGCGGTGCTCCAGCTTCAAGCCCAGTTGCGATTCTATGGCTGAGAAGACCGTCGGGCCGGGCGCTATATCGACGGGTGCGTCTGGCTGGCTTCCTGGTGCGCGGGAAGTTACGGCCGGCTCCGGCGTCCACTCCAGATTCACGGCGTACCAGCCCTTGAGGCCGGTCATGTCTATTACGGTCTCGCCCAGAAAGCGCGAGAGAAGAGTGACAAAGGTCGCCATTGGAATGCGGTTCGAGATGATCTTTCCAGGAATGAAACTGTTGTGGCTCGCATCCGAGCCTTCCACGCCTTCCACGATTTTAGGGCCGTTCTTCCCGACCACCAACGCCACGTAGGACATGGTCTTCTGAGTGGTGTGATACTCCAGTTTGAAGCGTTCCGTCAGCAGCGTTTGCAGCATCTCGCGAAGGCGCGGCAGAGGCGTATCGGGCGGGGCCTTGGCTTCGATGTCGAAGCGCACATCCTTGAACTTGATCCAGTCCGGGCCGGCGATCTGCTCGTTGTTGGTGATGCTATAGGCGTAGCGGAGGCAGTCGGCGAGACAGGTGTTCGATAACGTAAGCATGCCGTGCCTGGCGGTGCCCAGGTTGATGTAGATCTTGTCGCCTGGCGCGGGCGGCCCGCCATCGCTGCCGGGGCTCGGTTTGAGCGAGGCGACATCGAAGGCGGGGCGGGATTGCGCGCCGGCCATGGCGGCCGCCAGTACCACCGCGCCGAGTGCGAGTGCCATGCGGTGTCGCATACTAGCGAATTAGTATATACAATTCCGGGATGGTCCTGGCGGTGCTGTTTACAGGTGCCGTTTACAGAGTTAGCGCGGCGCGGCGCTCGGCGTCCTGCGCGCGGCGGCGCTCTTCGCGGCGCAGAAGAACGACGGTGAGCGCGGCGCCGAGCAGAAGCATGGCGAGCGTGTTCCCACTTGCCAACGTGCCCCATCCGGGCGGCGGGGCGCCTTCGGGCGGAAGCGCGCGGCGCGCGCGCCACCACGCGATGGCGACGGCGGCCAGCGGCGCATCCAGGAACGCGAAGACCGAGACCACCGCCGCCGAAGTGGCGCGCTCGGTGGGCTCTTCGATGGCGCGGCGCAGCATCAGATAAGCGGCGTAGACCAGCCCGCAGACCAGCGCGGCGGTGAGGCGCGTGTCCCACGCCCACCAGACGCCGGCGGCAGTGCGGCTCCAGAGTATGCCGGCCGCGAGGGCCGCCGCCAGCAGGACAAAGCCGGCTTCCGTCGCGGCCAGCGCCAGTGCATCGTAAAGGAAATTGCGGGTGCGCAGGAAGATGACGCTCCCGACCAGCGCCACTACGGCGGCGGCCATGGCGACCGGTGCGCCAGAGCCGAAGAAAGAGAAGAGCGCGTTCCTCATCAGCCCACCAACACGGTCTCCACCAGCGCCAGCGAGACGGCCGTGAAGACGATGTCGAAACCGATCAGCATCTTCAGCGAATCGATGGTGTCGGAGTTGATGGCGGCGCCGCCGACCAGCGCGGTGGTCAACTGCATGGCGGACATCAGCGCGGGGATGAGGATGGGGTAAGTGAGCATGGGGAGCATGACTTCCCGCAGTTTGATGTTGACGGTGAGGGCGCTGAAGATGGTGCCGATGACGGTGAGCGCCCAGGTGCCCAGCAGGAGCACCAGCAGGAGCTCGGGGAATTGCCTGGCCCAATGCACGTTATAGAAGATGCCGAAGACCGGCAGTGAGACCAGCTCCACGGCCAGCACCAGCACGTAGTTGGCGAGGCACTTGCCGAGGAACAGCGCGGACGCGGGAAGGGGCGCGGCGATCAAGGCGTCCAGGCAATCGTTGGGCAGCTCGCGCGCGAAGCTGCGGTTGAGCATCAAGGTGCCGGCGAAGGCGAAGACGATCCAGAGCAGGCCGCCGGAGATCTCGCGCATGGTGTCTTCGGAGGGATCGAAGGCGAAGCTGAACAGCAGCAGGATGACGATGGAGAAGGCCAGGGAAGCGTTGATGGCTTCCTTGGTGCGGAGTTCGGCCCGCAGATCCTTGAAGGCGACGACGGCGACCTGGCGAAAATAGCCCATCAAGCCTCGCCGTAACGCGCGTAGATGTAGCCGGGGTCGGCGACCATTTGCTGCGTGCACTGGCCGTTGAAAGCCAGTTGGCCGCGGCTGAGCAGCGCGACATGGGTGGCCAGCTCGAGGGCTTCCCGCAACTGGTGGGTGGACATGACGATGGTTTTACCAGCGGCCAGAGCTTCGCGCAAGAGGCGCTGGAGAACGGCGATGGCGCGGTCATCGAGCGCGGTGAAGGGCTCGTCGAGCAGCAGCACGCTGGGCTCATGGAGGAAAGCGCGGGCGACGGCGAGGCGCTGGCGCATGCCGCGCGAGAACTCGCGCACCAGGCCGTTGCGGACGCGTTCGAGGCCGGTGCGCTCCAGCCATTCGAGGGCCGATTTGCGCGGGTCGGGCAGGCCGTAGAGCTTGCCGTAGAGTGTGAGGTTTTCGAGCGCGGAGAGCTCGTCGTAGACCGCGATGCCGTGGCCGAGGAAGCCAAGCTGGCGGCGGGTTTCGGTGGAGCGCGGGTCGTTGCCGTGGATCTTGATTTTGCCGCGCTGAGCCTTGGAGAAGCCGGCGACGATGCGGAGCAGGGTGGTCTTGCCGGCGCCGTTGCGCCCGATCAGGGCGAGGCAGGAGCCGGGCGCGGCTTCCAGGCGGATGTCGCGCAGGGCAGGATAGTCGCCGTAGAACTTCCAGACTCCCTCAACCGCGACCGCGCTCATTGGTCTCCTGGCCGGCGGCGATTTTCCCGCGGTACAGCAAGGCAAAGCCGACGGCGAGGACTCCGAGGGCCAGTAGGATGATGGGCACGGCCTTGCTGTAGAGGCGCGGCATGATCTGTTCGATCTGTGGGCCGTTGTCCTGATCGGCCGCGCCGCTATCGGTGGTGCTGGCCGCGACCGGCGTGCCGGTGAGCTAGATTTTGTACGAGGTGTCGGCGAGCCCCTAAATTGTACGAGGTGGCGGCGAGCCCGTAAATATGGGCCTGGGAGCGCGGCTCCTGGCCGAGATCGTTGAGTCCGGCTCCATCGAGCGTCACGCCGTTGGGCGCGATCAGGTAAGTGTTCTCGTCCCTGGTGACGACCTGGCCCTGGTAGTCGGCGCCCTCGGTGTAGGGGACGGTGTAGACGATGTCGAAACGGGTCTCGCCGGGCTTGACGGGGAAGTCGACTTTGAAGACGTTGGCGGTTGCGGTGGGACCGACGGCGGCGCCGATGGGCATGCCCTCGGGGGCGGTGCCTTGCACGGTGGCCTTGCCGCCGGCCGAAGCCGGCATGAAGAAGTGGAGCGTGCCGTTCGAGGCGTCGTACCAGGCGGTCTTGCTGTCGTTCGAGAAAAGGAAAGTTTCGTTGACCGTCATCTGGCTGCCGGAGGGTTCGAACAGCAGCATGTGCTTGGAGATCCTGGCGGCGCCGGGCTGCCTGGTGACGTTGAAAACTTCGATGGTGAGATCGGTCGACGGCGAGCCGGGCGGCAGCATGTGGTTGTAGGTGATGCCGTCGAAGGCGGTGCGGATGACGTAGGGGCTGCCTTGGGGAGTCTGGTTGATGGAGAATTTGCCCTGGGCGTCGGACTTGGCCTGGTCGATGAGCTCGATGCCGTTCTGGCCGAGTTTGTTGAGGGCGACGGTGGCGCCGGGTTGCGGCTGGCCGGTGGTGCGGTTGATGACGGTGCCGGTGACGGCGGAGAACGCGGGGAGGGAAATAAGGAAGAGCAACGTTAAGACTTGAGCGCCGCCTGAAAGGCGGCGGCAGCCAGGATTGGCTGCCCCACAGGGCGGCACAGCCACGATGGGTTTCATATGGACACCTGCATGGGCTTGCCGCATTCGCCACAGAATTTCAGGGGCTTTTCGAATTTGGCGGCGCAGTGAGGACAGGTGAGGCCGTCCGGTTTGGGGGCGGGCGCGGGTATAGGCGCGGGCGCGGTTCCGTTTTTTATTCTGTCGACTTCGGCCAGGACCTTGGCGAGCTCTTTTTGAAGATCTTTCTTGGTGGCCTGGTAATCGTCATCGGAGAGCTTGCCGACGCGGTACTCGAACTGCAGGTCGCGGAGGTTCTCGTAGATCGAGGCCTTACGCTCGTCGAGGTGCAGGAACGGCGAAACCGGCTCGGGAGGTGGAATGTCCTTGGGTCTGACGCCCAGGACGAACACGATGACGACGATCGCAACGGCGCACGTGATGGCGATGATCATTCGAAGTTGGCGAGATCCTTTTCGATCTGGTCTTTATACTTGGCGAGTTCCGGATCGTCGAGTTCGATGGGCCCGATGTCGGCCAGGGGTTGCGGCTTGCGGTATTTCTTCAGGAACAGCCAGATGACGACGAGGCCGAAGCCGACCGAAGCATAGGGCACGATCCAGCCGAAGGCGCTGGGCGGCGAAAGGTAGATGCCGGGGCCGTATTCGCGGACAAAGTCGTCGATGATCTGCCGATCGCTCATGCCGAGGGCCAGCATGCGGGCGATTTTCTCTTTGGCCGGTTTGGAGAAGCCGCACTCCAGCATGCTGCACGTGGCCACGGAATCCTTGCAGCCGCACTGGCATTGCAGGCGCATGCCGACGCGGCGGACGTCCAGCGAGGGCTTTTCGGAGGCCGTCTGGGCCAGCGCCGCCACGGCGAGAACCACAAGCAGGAGACTATTTATTAAGCGTCGCATGAGAGGTGACCATGCCCACGACTTCGGTGCGGGCATACTGCATTTTGATTTTGCTGGGGACCAGGCAGACGAAGGTGCCGCCGATGAGCACCAGACCGCCGATCCAGATCCAGGATACCAGCGGGAAGACATAGGCCTGAATGACGGCGCGCTGGTTGTCGTCGGACATGCCGCCGAAGTTGAGGTAGAGGTCCTCGTTGGGGCGCACGCGGACGCCGACTTCGGAAGTGCCCTGCTTGCTGGCGAGGTAGAAGCGCTTTTCCGGTTCGAGTTGGCCAAGCAGGTTGCCGTTCTTGGAGACGTCCATGGTGGCGCGGTGCCACTGGTAGAGGGGCGTCTCGCCCGGCTTGGGGTCCGCGGGGAAGTCGCCCTGCTTGAGGTCGGTCATCTTCAACTGGTAAGCGCCCACCTGCATGGTGTCGCCGATGTTCAATTCCTTGGTTTCGGCCTGGTTGAAGGCATGGCCGGTGAAGCCGATGAACATTAAGACGATGCCCATGTGGACGAGGTATCCGCCATAGCGGCGGGTGTTGCGGTGGGTGAGCTCGACGGTGGCGCGCGCCAGGTTCATGGAGTTCTTGACAGCGATGGAGTGCGCGCCTTTGTAAAACTCGATAAAGATGGTGAGCGCCACGAAGAGGCAGAAGCCGAAGGAGATGAGGGCATAGAAGTGGCGTATGCCGGCGGCGAACAGCGCGATGACGAGCACGAGGGACGCGATGCCGGGCCACTGGAAGTTGCGGCGGAGACTATCGGCGGAAGTCTTGCGCCAGGCGAAGAGCGGGCCGACGCCGGTGAGGAAAAGCAGGAAAAGGCCGATGGGGACCATGAGGCGGTTGTACCAATCGGGGTCGAGCGAGATTTTGTTGCCGCTGACGGCTTCGGAGATGACGGGGAAGAGCGTGCCCCAGAGAACGGCGAAGCAGCTTGCCAGCAGGATGAGGTTGTTGAACAGGAAGCTGGACTCGCGGGAGATGACGCTTTCGAGCTGCGATTCGCTCTTGAGGTAGTCGAGGCGGTCGAGGATCAGATAAATGGTGGCGGCGATGCCGACGGCCATGAAAGTGACGAAGTACTTTCCGATTTCGGAGCGGGCGAAGGCGTGCACGGATTGCACGACGCCGGAGCGGGTGAGGAAGGTGCCCAGGATGCAGAGGAAGAAGGTGGTGGAAACCAGAACGATGTTCCAGACCTTCATCATGCCTTTCTTTTCCTGCATCATGACGGAGTGCAGGAAGGCGGTGCCGGAGAGCCAGGGGAGCAGGGAGGCGTTCTCCACCGGGTCCCAGCCCCAGTAGCCGCCCCAACCGAGGACGTGATAGGCCCAGGCGGCGCCGAGCATGACGCCGGTGGATTGGAAGAGCCAGGTGATGAGGGTCCAGCGGCGGGTGGTGAAGATCCAGGCGTCGCCGGGTTGGCGGGTGATGAGAGAGCCGATGGCGAAGGCGAAAGGCACCGAGAATCCGACGTAGCCCAGGTACAGCATGGGCGGGTGGATGGCCATGGCGGGATATTGCAGGAGGGGACTGAGGCCATTGCCATCGGGGACGGCGGTGATGAGCTTATCGACCGCCAGCATGCGGAAGGGATTAGCGATGAAGTTGTTGAGGATGAGGAAGAATGCCTGGATGGTGGTGAGGACGCCGATGACCCAGGGCATCATGTCGCGGTGCTTGCGGCGATTGGTGAAGACCACCACGGCAGCATAGCTGGAGAGCAGGAAACTCCAGAAGAGGAGCGAGCCCTCCTGGCCGCCCCACCATGCCGCGAACTTATAAAGGATGGGCATGGTGCGGTTGCTGTGCTCGGCGACGTAGGAGAAACGGAAGTCGCCGGTGAGGAGAGAATAGACCAGGATGCCGGAGGCGAGGGTGACCAGCACCCAAATGGCGTAGACGGCACGTTGGCCGCTAACGATCAGAAATGGCTTACGTTTGAGGCGCCCGACGACGCACGCAAGGGTGGCGTACAAGGCCACGCACAAGGCCAGCAGGATGGCCAGCGAACCCAGATTTTCCATATCCCCTCTCTAGTTAGCTCTTGCCGGTGTTGATGTTGGGAGCGGGCTGACCGGGAGCCAGTCCCGGTTTGGACTCATACTTCGAAGCGCATTTGGCCTGGACCTTGGAAGCGCGAAAGACCTGATCCTGATAGAGTTTGCCATCGGCGAGGGCCTCCGCGCCGGGTTTGAAGGTGTCGGGCAGCGGTTCGGTTCCGGTGTAGATGACCTTGAGCTTCTGGTTGTCCCAGACCAGCACGAACTGGGTGGTGTTGCCGACGCGCTGGATGGAGCCGTCTTCGACGTCGCCGCCGACGCGGATGCGTTTGCCGAGGACCTGGTCGCGGCCCTGGCAGACTTCGGCAACGGTCTTATAGTAGGTCTGGGATTCCTTGCCGCTGGTGACGGCCAGCCAGACCAAAGTGCCCACCACTACAACGATGAGTGCTGCGAACTTGCCGTATTTCTTCATATCGCTGCCCTGTAAACCACAGTATAACTCGAAAAGGGGTGAGGTATATTCAGACATTTTTGACTCTTTTGTGGGAATCCTCGACATGCCCGCAAGCGGGGGGATTAGAGAAGACGGGGTTGGTTGGGTGGCGGCGGGGCAGGTTGCGGAACGAAGCCAGTTTCCGGGTAAATGAATTCCGGATTAGGAGGTTGGGAGGGCCGGACCAGGGGGTCCGGCGCAGGCGAGGGCGCCTGCCCCACGGTTTCGGGAACGAAGCCAATTTGGGGGGAAATGAATTCCGGATTGGGAGGTTCGGAGGGCCGGACCAGGGGGTCCGGCGCAGGCGAGGGCGCCTGCCCCACGGTTTCAGGAACGAAGCCAATTTGGGGGGAAATGAATTCCGGATTAGGAGGTTCGGAGGGCCGGACCAGGGGGTCCGGCGCAGGCGAGGGCGCCTGCGCCACGGTTTCGGGAACGAAGCCAATTTGGGGGAAAGCTGCTTCTGCTTCAATGGGTTGCGGGGGTGGATCGGTGGGGCGTTCGGCCTGGAGCTTGCGCAATTCCTGGCGGGCCAGGATGGCAGAGCGCTGGATGCCGTTCTTGCGGCGCTGGAGGCGGGCGAAGGCTGATGAGCGGGGGCCGGTGGAGTTCCGGGAATTGAGGCGGTTGGCCTCGATTTGGCGGAGAGATGACATATAGGGTACTTAAATGGAAACGGGAGAGGCGCGAAGGCCTATCCCGGTTTCAGGGTAGCAGGCAGGATTGGGGAGTTTGGGGTGTGAAACGGGTAAACGGTTTGGAATGAATGGGAAATTTATCCGTTGAGGCTGTGACTGGGAATCACGGGTTTTTGCGCACGACATGGGACGCCGGCCCCGATCAGTGCAGCGCAGGGCCGGCGAAAAAGGGACATTCAAACAGGCCAGGAGGCCCGTCCTACTGGTACACGCCGGCTTTCTTGAAGTCGCCGCCCTTGACGATGGAGACGGCTGCCGGGTCGACGTGGCGTTTGAAGGCTTCGTTCACCTGCTGCGGCGTCAGCGCGGCCACGGCAGCCTCCAGTTTGGCGTCCCATTCCAAGGTGCGGCCCCAGCGCTCGCGGGTCATCAGCAGGCTGGCGATGGAAGCTTCTTCGGCGCGCGCCACGGTGCGCTCGTCGAGCCATGTCTTTTTGGCCTTCATCACTTCGTCGGCGGTAAAGCCGTCTTTGAGCGCTTTAGCAAGCTCATCGTTGAAGTCGGCCTCGACTTTGGGCATGTTTTGCGGCGCCGCGATGGCCGACGCGGAGAATTCGCCCCCGTCGTTTTTGGTGCGGATGGAGAAGCCGGAGCTGGCGCCATAGCTCAGCCCATCCTTGACGCGAATGCGTTGGAAGAGACGGGAGTTGGGGGAACCGCCGAAGATCAGGCCCGCAATGGTGAGGGCCGCGTAATCGGGATCGTCGTCGGTCATTTTCATGTTCATCCCAGCCAGGAAGAGGGCGTTCTGCTTGTCGGGCGTCTCAATCTTGTGGTTGATCGGGTCCGCTTTGGCGTAGTCGAAGTTGAGGCGTTCGCAGTGACTGGCGCTCTTCCAATCGCCGAACAGTTCCGTCACCAGCTTCTGCGCCTGCGCCGGGTCAAACTGGCCGGCGATCGAGATCTCGCCCTCGCCGGCGCCGTAGAACCGGGTGTAGAAGGTGCGCACTTCGTCGAGCGTCACCTTCTTCAAGTCCTCAATCTGTTCATCGATGGTGGAGGTGTAATGCAGGTCTCCGCGCGAGTAGCGGGCGTTCAAGTGCCGGTCGAGGTCCAGCGAAGCCAGGCTGTTGGGCTCGGTCCTGGAACTCTCCGCGGCGGCGATGCGCTGCTGGCGGATCTGCTCGAACTCGGCTTCGGGGAAGGAGGGCTCGCGGAGCAGTTCGCGGGCGAAACGCAGGGAATCGGCCAGGTTGGCCTCCAAGGTCCGAATGTTCGCCGAAGCGACGTTAATGCCTCCGGACACGGTGATCTGCGCTTTCAGCCGGTCGGTTTCATCCTGGATCTGCTGGCGGTTCTTATTCCTGGTGCCGCGCATCAGCAGCGTTCCGGCCATGATTGCCGCAGGGGATTTGCCGAACAGCAGTTTTTCGTCTCCGAAGCGGACGTTCATCACAGCCACGACGGTGCCGCCGCGCGTCTTCTTGGGGAACATCACCAGCTTCAACCCGTTGGGCAGCTTGGCGCGGATGACGCGGGCCTCGATGTTCCGCGGGGTGGGGTCAAAGGCCTCGCCCGGCTGAATGGTGGCGCCGCCTTTGTAATCCTTGAACCGCGCGGCCGAATCCGGCGTGGCTGGAATCTCGGCGCGGTCGGGCGCGGTGGTCGGAACGAACTCGCCCAGCGTGCGGTTGGAGGATTTCAGGTAGGTCTTGGCCACGCGCGTCACGTCGGCGGGCGTGACTTTGTTCACCTCGTCGCGCGTGAGGAAGAAGGAGCGCCAGTCGCCCTGGCCGACGTAGCCGCCGAGCATCATTCCAATGGATTGGGAATTCGTCATGGCGAGTTCGATGTTCTTCAGGATGCGGGTTTTGGCGCGGTCGACCTCCTCTTGGGAGGGTGGCTCGCTCGACAGGCCTTCGACGGTTTTCACGAGGATCTGCTGGGCCTCCTCGATGGATTGATCCGGCTTGAGCTGCGCGAATGCGAACGCGAACCCCGGGTCGTGCATTCCCCCGGCGCTCATGCTGGTGGACACGGCCTTCTTGTTATCGACCAGCGCCTTGTACAGCCGGCCGGTCTGGGGAGCGCCCAGCACCTGGGCCATCACTTCCAGAGCCGCGAGATCGGGGTGCAGAGCCGCCGGAATGTGATAGACCGCCATGATCCCCTGAATGCTTCCGACGCGGCGAAGCATGACGGAGCGCTCGCCTTCCTGGGTGGGCTCCGAGGTATACGGCTGCGTCAGCACGCGCTGCGGCTTGGGGATGGCGCCGATGGTTTCCGCGACCATGCCGAGGGCTTTGGATTCGTCGAATTGTCCCGCGATGATGAGCTCGGCGTTATCGGGCTGGTAGTATTTCTGGTAGAACACAGCCAGGTTGGCTATGGGCACTCTTTCGACGTCGGTGCGGTTGCCGATGACCGTCTTGCCATAGTTATGGAAGTTGTAGGCAGCCGCCAGGACGCGTTCACGGAGGACATTGAGCGGGCTGTTCTCGCCGGATTCCATTTCGTTGCGGACCACGGTCATTTCGGTGTCCAGGTCCTTTTTCAGCATGGTCATGTTGACCATGCGGTCGGCTTCCAGTCCGAGGGCCCAACGCAAGTTCTCGTCGCTCGCGTTGAAGGTCTCGAAGTACATCGTCTGGTCGTAGTTCGTGGTGCCGTTGAAGTTGCCGCCGGTGCGGTCGGTCAGATCCTTGAAGAGTTCCCGGCCGGACTTGCTGCTCTTGAACACCATGTGCTCCAGCAGGTGGGCCATACCGGTCTCGCCGTAGCCTTCATTGCGCGAGCCGACCAGGTAAACCACATTGACCGTGATCTTGGGCTTGGAGTTGTCGGGAAACAACAACACGTGCAGGCCGTTCGGAAAAGCATACTCCGTGACCCCTTCAATGGAGGTCACTTTTTGAACGCCTTGCGGCAGAGTTTGGGCCAGCGCGACGACAGTCAGGACGAATGCCGCGGCGGAAATCGCGATAAGTCTCTTCAGGCGCATGTCTCACCCCTATTGGTATTCCGGGTTTGATTATACCCAGCCGCGCGGCAAACTCAAACCCCTTCGGCGGGGCGAGTTTCAAAATCTCAGCCCGGGCACCAACACCGTGCGGCGGCACGCACACTGTCGGCTCAGGTTCCACGCGGCGCGCGCGGCCGGCGCGGATGAGCAAGCAGTTGCGGAGTGGCGCGGGAACTGCATGCACCAACAACGGCAGGTGACAATTATGTTTGGTTCGCCGAAGCGCTCCGCGCTGCTCTCCGGGTTTCTCCACGCTGCCGCCATCATCGCCATCCTGGCGGTAACCGGCGTCAGAAATCCCATGTTGCAAAAACTCCACGAGGTGCTGCTACTGCCCTCGGACCTCCGCGAGTACCGCGCGATGGCGCCACACAAGATGACCGGCGGCGGCGGTGGTGGTGCGCGCGACCCCTTGCCGGCAAGCATCGGGGCGGTGCCCCGGTTCGCCACGCACCAGTTCGCACCACCCTTGGTGAAGATCGAGAATGCCACTCCGATTCTGCCGATGGAGCCCACGCTGGTGGGCGATGCCAATATCAAAGTGCCCCTGCTGGACTATGCACGATGGGGTTCTCCCAGCGGCGTGAATGGCCCTTCTTCAGGCGGCCCGGGTAAGTGCTGCGGCATCGGGACCGGCGAGGGTGACGGCATCGGCGACGGCAAGGGCTCGGGCTTAGGACCGGGCGAAGGAAGCGACGGAGTCACCTACAACGGCTCGACGCGCGGTGTATTAACGGCGCCGGTGCTGTTGTGGAAGACCGATCCGGAGTATTCCGAGGACGCACGCAAAGCCAAGCTGCAGGGGACGGTGGTGCTGCGGATTGAGGTCAACACCAATGGCCAGGCGCAGAACATCTCGGTACGGCAACGCCTGGGTCTGGGATTGGACGAGCGCGCCATGGAAGCGGTGCGTCGCTGGAAGTTCAAGCCGGGAAGTGTGAACGGCAAGCCGGCAGTGGTGGTGGCGTATATCGAGGTGAATTTCCGGCTGCTGTAAAGCGGCAGGGGGCTTACTCAATCGAACACGACCGTTTTGTTGCCATAACAGAGAATGCGGTTCTCCAAATGCCACATTACCGCCCGGGATAACACAGCCTTCTCGATATCCCGGCCCTTCTTGATGAGATCTTCCGCTTGATCGCGATGCGAAATCCGCACCACGTCCTGTTCGATGATGGGGCCGTCATCCAAGGCTGCGGTCACGTAGTGGCTGGTGGCGCCGATCAGTTTTACTCCGCGCTCGAATGCCGCGTGATAAGGCCGGGCGCCCATGAAGGCCGGCAAGAAAGAATGGTGCACGTTGATGATCCGCGCAGCATACTCCCGCACGAAGTCAGGCGACAGAATCTGCATGTATCGAGCCAGCACAATCAGGTCAATGCCTTCAGCCGATAAGAGCCGGCGCTGCTCGTCTTCAGCCTGTCTCTTCGCGCCGGGCTTCACTGGGATGTGGCGGAACCCGACGCCATAAAATCGCGCCAGCGCTTCTGCATTTTGATGATTGCCGACGATTAGCGGAATGGAGCAGTGAAGCTCTCCGGCCTGTTGCCGGTAGAGGAGATCCACCAGACAGTGAAGGTACTGAGACACGAAGATGGCTACGCGTGGAGCCTCCGACATCAACTTGAGTTGCCACTGCATGTGAAGTTCGGCGGCCGTGGTTTGGAATTCCGTGCGGAATCGGCTGAGATCGAATCCTTCCAGCGTCCATTCAACACGCATAAAAAACAAGCCGGCCTGGTTGTCTTGATGTTGATCGGCGTGGGTGATGTTGGCGCCATATCGATAAAGAAGGCCTGCCACGGCCGCGACCAGTCCTTTGCGGTCCGGACAGTCGATCAGGAGAACAGCGCTATTCTTCATGCTGAGAGTCAGCTTAGCGCGACTCCGGTCTGATGCGCGGGAAAGAAGCGCGGATCGACCGGCGCAGCCGCCGCGGGCTACAACTGGGCGCCGGTAGCGCGTTTCGGTGAGCGGGAAGCGAGCTTCTTGAGCAGCTCCCGGCTACGTTCTCTGCGGGCAAGCTTAGCTTTTCGTTCGCGGTGGAAGCGCGCTTTATCTCCAGTGAGGGCTGACATAGTGGTGCCTAAGGGTAGCAGAGTTTGAAGGCCAGCGTATGGTGAGGTCGATTTGGGTTGGCAGGCAAAAGCGCCTGCCCCACCAAATCCATAGTCCCAACTGTTACTTGCCGGCGTCCAGGTGGTCCCAGTTCACGATGGCGTTGAAGGCCAGGGAGTAGGTGCCCTGGGTTTGCCAGCGCCAAAAGGGACGAATGGCGAACATCACAATGTGACCCTTGCCGAGCGGGGCGTCGATGGCGGCCGCACGGCCCTGCAGGGCGTCTGCGCCGGCCAGCGTGCCGGAGAGCAGCAGGTTGTCGGGATTGGAGGTGAACTGCAGGACGACGCGGGCGCGATTCTCATTGGGAGCGCCGCCACGGCCGCCACCGAAGTCACCACGTCCAGCGGCGGCGGCGTCGGGTGCGCCGGGGGTGACTGCGCCGCCACGGCCTCCGCGGCCGCCGCCACCTCCCCGACCCCCGCGGCCGCCAGCGGGCGCCGCGGCGGCGGCATCGGCGGGTGCGCCGAGATCGAGCGGCGAAGTGTGAATGGGAGTGGCGTTGGGAGTGATGTTCTGGCCGATCACCTCACCAGAGGCGTCGACACGGCCGGAGCCGCCGCGGCCTCCACGGCCACCGCCCGCGCCGGCGCCGGCGGCGTTGAAGACCGGGTCCTGGCGGAAGTAGACCGGG
>JBEKQS010000092.1:0-18157 GCA_049519475.1 Bryobacteraceae bacterium
ATGTCGGACGGCGCAACGGTAGAAGAGGCTATCGTAAACGGCCGGGATGCACTGAAGTGTTGCCTGCTGACGATGAAGGAATTCGGCGATCCCATCCCAAAACCCGGTTCCGCGGGAGTTGCCAGCGGACAGTTCAGGCTGCGCGTCCCCAAGACGGTACACGCGCGGCTTACCAGCCGCGCCGAACAGGAAGGCGTCAGCCTGAATGCGCTGGTGACCGCAATGATCGCCGAGGGGTTGGGCACGCGCAAGGCAGGCTGACGAGCCGGGCCCCGCTCCGTTTGCAGCCTGTTCATCACTGGTCAAGGAAACGACCAAAGTCAAACGAGTGGGATATCCGTCTGCCGGAAATCGGCGCCCTTCGAGAGCACCGGTTCGTGGGTCACCTTCGCGAGCGCGTAGACGCAACAGTCGCCGAGATTCAGTTGGGCTGGATGCCGGCCTTTGCCGAACTTGCGCCAGGCGCGCACGGCCGCCTGGGCTTGCCGCGGATCGAGCGGCATAATCTCCGTGCGGGCATCGAACAGGAACAGTTCCAGGTCCACGCCAGCGTCCAGGCCATACCGTCCCTCGAGAACCATGGCCGCTTCAAGAACCGTAACCGCCGATACCAGGCGCCTGTCAGCCTTGGCGAGTGCCTCTAGCATCGCAGTCCGCTCCGGCTCGGCTTGCAGAATGGCGACCAGGGCCGACGTGTCAATCACCATGGTTAGCGGGAACCCCGAATTCGTCGTAGCCTACCAACTCATCATCCGAGCGCGTGTCGAGCACCGGCCGCGCCGCGCAACGGTCGGAGATCTCACGAAGCTTCTCGATCCACTGCGGGTCAGGTCGTGCGCGTTGTTCCCGCTCCAAACGCTCCAGTAACGAATGGCGAACGGTTGCTCTGCCGCTGCAAGAACCGCCGAGGTCTCATTCCCCAGCCTGCGGCTCTTTCTCCCGCTTCAATAGCGCGTAAAACGTCTTGCGATCCACGCCGGCCTCGCGCGCGGCGGCGCTGATGTTGCCATCGCAACGGGCCAACAGCGTTTGGGCGTAAGAGAGCTCGAAGCTCGCCAGGTACTGCTCCCGCGCCTCTTTCCACGGCAGGCTGGAAAGATGGCAGGCCGCGCCGCTCGGCTGCAAATCGTCGGCGATGTCTTCCGGTTCCAGAACACCGCCGGGATGAAGCGCCGTGAGCTTCTCCATCAGGTTCTTGAGCTGCCGGACATTGCCCGGCCAGGGTTGCTTGAGAAGCGCTTCATAGAATCGAGGCGACGCGGACAGGCTCTTGCCGTAACGCCGGGAAAATCGCTCCAGGAAGAAACGGGCCAGGTGAGGGATGTCTTCCGGCCTGTCGCGCAACGCGGGCAGCTTGACCGTGACCACTCCCAGCCGGTAGTACAGCTCTTCGCGAAATGTGCCTGCCTTGATCTTGGCCGCCAGGTCCTGGTTGGTCGCGCACAGAATCCGGCAATCCACGTGCACCGGCTCGAGGCCGCCCAAACGCCGCAACTGGCGTTCTTCGACGAAGCGGAACAGGCGCGTTTGCAGTTCCACGCTCAGATCGCCGATCTCGTCCAGGAACAGCGTGCCGCCGTCGGCCGATTCGATCAGACCTTTCTTGGTGCGGTCGGCGCCGGTGAACGCTCCGCGCTCGTAACCGAACAGCTCGCTCTCGATGAGCGAGCCCGGCAGTGCGCTGCACTCCACCGGCACGAACGGCCTGTTCTTACGCGGGCTCTGGCTTTGAATGTAGCGCGCCATCACCTCTTTGCCCGTGCCGCTCTCCCCCAGAATCATGACGGTGGCATCGGTCGAGGCCGCCCGCCGCGCTCTTTCGGTCAATTCCAGCATGACGGCGCTGCGGCTCTGAGGATGGTCGCTTTCGCCAAGCGCCTCCAGCCTGCCTTTCAGCCGGTCGACCTCCTGCTCTAACTCCGCGTGAGCGAGCGCCCGCTTCACCACCAGCAGAAGGTCTTCCCGCTTGAACGGCTTCTGCAGGTAATCGAATGCGCCGTTGCGAATGGCCAGCACCGCACCTTCCACCGATCCGAACGCAGTCAGAAAAACGATCGGCAGGCCGGGATATTTCTGGTGCAGCCGCGCGAAGACCTCTTCGCCCGACATCCCGGGCATCCGCATGTCCAGCAACACCACGTCGGGGCGCTTGGCGAGCGCATCCGCCAGGCCCTTGACGGGATCCGCGTAGGCCGTCACGGTGGTCTCGGGAAACTTCAGCATGCGCTGAATGTTCTCGCCCATGGCCGGCTCGTCGTCAATTACGAAGATGCGATTCACGACGGATTGCCTCCCACAAACCAATGGTAGGGCTGGCCTCGCGTAAAACGCGCCGGGGGTATCTCGACGACGAAACTGGCTCCGCCACCGCTCCTGTCTTCATACCACATGCGGCCGTCGTACATATCGAGGAGGCTGGCGCCGAGAAAAAGTCCCAGCCCCAGCCGCTCCCGCCCTGGACTTTGGGAATTGAACGGCTCGAACAGGTGCTCGCGGATACTCTCGGGAACACCCGGTCCATTGTCTTCGATTCTGAGGAGCACCTTGGCCCCCGCCGTGCGATACGGTTCCAGCCGGATCCAGATCGTCGCGTCCTCACGGCCTTTGAGCGCATCCAGCGCGTTGCTCAGCAGACCGCGCACCACTTCGCTCACCACATGCCCGGGTACGTTGGCGCGCGGGACATCCGCGATTTCCTGCACCACTCGAATCCCCTGCTCATGCGCTGCGGGCAGGAGCGCCGCTAGCGCCTCTTGCAAGGCCTCGGACGGCGCCGAGGGCGCGAAGACCTCGCCCCCACGCTCACGCCGCAATGCCTGCAGCAGCGTGCGTGCGATGTTTCCCATGTAGCGCATCTCCTTGAGCATCTGCTGGAGGTCGCTCAAGAGCGCAGCGTCCGACTTCCGTTCCTCCAGCAGCACCTCGATGCGGCTGGTCACGATCGCCAGCGGATTGTTGAATTCGTGCATGAAGCCGGCCGTGAATTGGCCCAGCAGCGTAAGTTGATGCGACAACCGGGCCTGCTGGTCGGCGGCCGACAGTTCTTCACGCATTCTCGCCGTTCGATAGCGCACGGTCTCCAATTGCAGCTTCAGTTCTTCCGCCGCTTCGCGGGCGTTCCGCGCCTCGCGGAGCGCGTGATTCCGCTGGCGCCGGGAAAGCAGGAGGGCCGGAAGAGGCGCCAGGCAACACGCCACAACCAGGACCAGGCTGGGGGCCAGTGCCGAGGGAGAAAGAATCCATCGCAGCATCCAGCAAAGCGGCAAAACCCAGACCCCGCTGAGCCACAACAGATGGCGCTGCCAGCCATTCGGGCGGCCGGGCGTACTGTTTCCGCGCTGCTTTTCGGGCATATGGGGCAGGTTGCTGCGATCCTGGCGCATTCTAACACGGAGCTTGCGACACCCCGCGAGGGAATCGCAATGGGTCGGCCCCGCCCGCGTAGCGCGGGCGATGGTTCACCGAATCGGTTCGGTTCCCTCGTTCAGAATCGCAAGGTAGGCATCGTATGCGAAGAGCCGGTGGCGTTGCCGCCCGGTGATCTCGCGCAGCATGCCCAACCGCTGCATGTGCTCCAGCGATTTCGCCACGGTGGGCGCTGAAATGCCGATGCTCCCCGCGGTGGCAGGTATCGACACGATCGGGTTCCGCTGCATGTGTTCAAACACGCGCAGCACTGATGCCGCCGGACGGCCCAACGCCTCGATCTTGCGCCGGTGCTCCTCGAAAACCGCCAGGATGCGGCGCGCGGCGGCCGCAGCCTGTTCGGCAGTATCTCTGACGCCCGTCAGGAAGAACTCCAGCCACGTCTCCCAGTCTCCTTTGGTCCGCACCCGATCGAGCAGATCGTAGTAAACGGAACGGTGCTGCTTGAAGTAAAGGCTCAAGTAGAGGATCGGTTCCCGCAGCACACCGCCGGCGCACAGCAGGAATGTGATGAGCAACCGGCCAAGGCGGCCGTTGCCGTCGAGGAAAGGGTGAATCGTCTCAAACTGGACGTGCGCCAAACCGGCTTTGATGAGCATCGGGAGATCCGCTCGCTCGTCGTGCAGGAACAGTTCGAGAGCGCTCATGCAATCGAGGACGAGTTCAGGCGGTGGCGGAACGAAGGCCGCGGTCCCCGGGCGGTTGCCGCCGATCCAATTCTGGCTTTGCCGGAATTCGCCCGGTTCCTTATCGCTGCCCCGCCCCTTCGACAGAAGGACTGCGTGGATCTCGCGGATGAGCCGCAGGGAGAGCGGGAATCCCTCCCGCAACCGTTCGAGGCCATGGTTCAGCGCCGCCACGTAGTTCGAGACTTCCTGGACGTCGTTCAGGGGCACGCCCGGCGCCTCGTGGTTCTCAAAGAGCAACAGGTCGGAGAGAGAGGACTGAGTCCCTTCGATTTGAGAGGAGAGCACCGCCTCCTTGCGAACGTAGGCGTAGATGAAGAGCGATAGGTTGGGTAGAACGGAGGCCAGGCCGTCGAGCCGGCCGAGAGACTGGTTCGCCTGTTCGAGCAGGCGTTGGACGGCCTCCGGGCGCACCGGAGGATTCGGCGGGAGCGGCGGCGGCACGAACGCCCTGACGGTCTCCTCGCCGTAGGTCTTGACGATGTAACGGCCCAACCGCGCACTGTTGTCCTCTGGCATGGACACAAGATCCTTTCGTTAGCCGGCTCCTTACGAAAGAATATGCCATTTTTGTTTCGTTAGCCAGCCTTGTGCCTCCATATTCCCTGGATCCGCAGCCGATCCGAGGTTTGGAGCCGGACTTCACCGACCGCTTCCGAATTCAATCGTAAAGTAGAGATCAACGCGCGATTCGCCGGAAGAACGCCGAACTCGCGCAGTTTATGCGGCTTCGGACTGGCGCGGCCGAATCTCTTTGAGAATGGTGGCTTCAAACTCATCCCGCGCGACTTCCATTTCATAATGCGCCTGCATATTCATCCACATTTGGACCGACGTTCCGAAGTAACGCGCCAGGCGCATGGCAGTCTCGGCGGTAATACCGCGCGTGCCGTGAACGATCGCGGTGATGCGGTTGGGGGAGACGTGAAGCGCCTTCGCCAACTGATTCATGGTGAGGCCAAAGTCGTCCATGAATTCTTTCAGATGTTCTCCGGGATGGATGGGCGGCAGTCTTTTGGGCATGGGTCCTCCTTAGTGGTAATCCACGATTTCGACGTCGTAGGCGTTTCCTTCCTGCCAACGAAAGCAGAGGCGGTACCGATCGTTGATTCTAATGCTATGTTGCCCGATCCGGTCCCTTTTCAGGGCTTCGAGCCGGTTGCTCGGCCTCGCCAGAAGATCGCGCAACGTTGCCGCGAGGTGCAGAGCGTCCAAGCGACGGCGCCCGGCGGATTCGATGTTTACGAAACGGGCAACCCGCTCTCGCCGGAACAGCCGTTCGGTATCTGCGCAGCGGAACGACTCGATCACCATTTGAGTATAACCGTTTTACGGAAAGAGTAAATCGCCCGCCTCATCAACGGGCAAACCCGCGTCGGGTCGGGCGCCACGTTGATTCCGTATCCCTTCCCGCGACTTCTTAACGATAATGGGGTTGTATTATCGTGAAACTTATGGACGTAGAGTTCCTGAGCGGTCTGGCCGCGGCTGCCATCGAAAAGCGCAGCATCACCAATCTCAGGGTCCTGAACGAGGCTTTCGACTATCCCAAGCCCAGTTCTTTTTCGCGCGGGTTGCGCATCGACCTCAATGGGCTGGCGATCCTGCTCATTTCCGGGACCGCCAGCATCGACGAATCCGGCCAGAGCGTCCATATCGGCGATTTCCGGGCGCAGACGCGGCGCACCTTCGCGAACATCACCGGGCTGCTCGCGTCCGAAGGGGCCACCTGGAAAGATATCGTCCGCACCACCTGCTACCTGCGCGATATCGAACGGGACTACGCCGCGTTTAACGAGGAGCGCACGGCCTTTTACGCGCGCCAGGAGCTCGATCCGCTGCCGGCTTCCACGGGAATCCAGGCGATCCTCTGCCGGCCGGAATTGCTGATCGAAATTGAAGCCATCGCCATGTTCCGGACCGAGCCCGCGCCATGAAACCTCTCTTCGTGTTTCTGATCGCGACTGCGGCGTCGGCCGGGGACCGGCCATACCTCGCCCCATTTGAAACGGCCGGCGAGCCGGTGGCGCACGGCAGAATCGATCAACTGGTGTTCGATGACTGGAAGCGGATGGGCATCCAGCCGGCCAATCCCGCCTCCGACGAGGTCTTTCTGCGGCGCGCCTACCTGGACGCGATCGGCACGTTGCCGGCTCCCGAGGAGGCCGCGAAATTTCTGGCGGACCACGACCCCGACAAGCGCGGCATCCTGATCGACCGGCTGCTCGAGCGTCCCGAGTTCGGCGACTACTGGGCCATGAAGTGGTGCGATCTGCTGCGCGTCAAATCCGAGTTTCCGATTAACCTTTGGCCCAACGCGGTGCAGGCCTATTATCACTGGATCCGGACCGCGATCCGCGACAACGTTCCCTACGACCGCTTCGTGCGCCAGATGCTTGTTTCGAACGGAAGCAATTTTCGCGTGCCGGAGGTCAACTTCTACCGCGCCGTCGAGAGCCGGGATCCGCAGGCCATCGCGCAAGCCGTGGCGCTGACGTTCATGGGAGCACGGGCGGCCGCATGGCCCAAGGCGCGGCTGGACGGCATGGCGGCTTTTTTTTCGCAGATCGAGTACAAATCGACGGTGGAATGGAAAGAGGAGATCGTTTTCTTCGATCCCAACAAGAGCCGCCCCGCGGCCATTTGCCCCGACGGCAAACCGGCCCGCCTGCTTCCCGGTCAGGATCCTCGCGCCGCATTCGCCGACTGGCTGCTGGCCGCGGACAATCCGTGGTTCGCCCGCAATGCCGTCAACCGGGTGTGGTCCTGGCTGACGGGCCGCGGCATCGTCCACGAACCGGATGACATCCGGCCCGACAACCCGCCCGCTAATCCAGAGCTGCTGGCGTACCTCGAACGCGAACTGGTGTCGGCGCATTACGATTTGAAGCACATTTACCGGCTGATCCTCAACTCCGAGGTCTATCAGCTCTCCTCCATTCCGCGAACCGGCAGCCCGGACGCCGCGGCGCATTTCGCGGCTTATCCGCTGCGGCGGCTGGATGCGGAAGTGCTGATCGACGCCATCTGCCGGATCACCGGGACGACCGAGGACTATTCCAGCCCGATCCCCGAGCCATTCACGTTTCTGCCCGACGACCAGCGGTCGATCGCGCTGCCGGACGGGAGCATCAGCAGCTCGTTTCTGGAGATGTTCGGACGGCCGCCGCGCGACACCGGCCTCGAATCGGAGCGCAACAGCCTTACCACCACCGGGCAGCGGCTGCACCTGCTGAATTCCAGCCACATTCAACTCAAGATCCAGCAGAGCGCCGCGCTGCGCTCGCTGGTTCAAGTTCAACCCGGCGGCAAGCCGCGCGATCCGATTGACCACCTGTACCTGGCGATTCTCTCGCGCTACCCGACGGATGACGAATTGAAGACCGTGAGCGCGTATTTTCAATCGGTCCAAGGCAATAAATGGCCCGCGGCAGTGGACCTGGCGTGGGCCTTGATCAACAGTGCGGAGTTTCTATGTCGTCATTGAGAAGCATCCCACCCCTGCGATTCTCCCGGCGGGATGCCTTGCGCTGCATTTTGGGCGGAGGGCTGTTAGCGGCCGCCGCCGACGGTCCGCTTCGTGCCGGCGCGCTGCCGGCCAAAGCCAAGTCCGTAATTCAGATCTGGATGTGGGGCGGACCCTCGCACCTGGACACACTCGATCCCAAACCGGCGGCCGGCTATGACTACTGCGGCCCGTTCGATAAGCCCATCCCCACCAGAACGGACGGCGTGCTAATCAACGAGCTGCTCCCGCTGATGGCGCAACAATCCGACAAGTATTCCCTCATCCGCAGCATGACGCACGGCATCTACGCCCATGAAACGGCGTCCTACGCGGTGCAGACCGGCCGGAAACCGGGCGAGCGGCTGGTCTACCCGTGTGCCGGCGCGGTGGTTTCGCTGTTTAAAGGCGAGGCCGCATCGGGCCTGATCCCTCCGTATATCGTGCTCACGCAGCCGCAGGGACGCTTTTCCGAAAACGGTTTCCTGGGCGAGCGCTATCGGCCGTTCGCCACCGGCGGCGACCCGGCACAGGCCCGTTTCGCGGTGGAAGGCGTGGTAGCCCAGGGCATCTCCGATAAGCGCCAGCACGACCGCCGCGACCTGCTCCACCAGCTCAACACCCTCGGGAAGGCCATGCAGGACGACGGCCTGGTCAAGACTCTGGATCACACCGAGCAGCAGGCGTATGAGCTGATTCTCGGCGACGCGGGCAAGGTGTTCGACCTGGCGCAGGAAAAAGACGAAGTGCGCGACCGCTATGGCCGCAACACGTTCGGCCAGTCCTGCCTGGCGGCGCGGCGCCTGGTGGAGCGCGGGGTTCCGTACATCACGATCAACTATCAGGGCTGGGACACGCACCGCCAGAATTTCCAGGTGATGCGCCAGAAGCTGCCGCAAATGGATAAGGGCCTGGCGACGCTGTTCCAGGATCTCTCTGAGCGTGGCCTGCTGGACAGCACGATTGTCTGGTGGAGCGGCGAATTCGGCCGAACGCCCAAAGTCATGTGGGAAGCGCCCTGGAACGGCGGGCGCAATCATTGGGGCGACTGTTTCTGCGCGCTGGTGGCCGGCGGCGGTTTCAAAGGAGGCCGCGTGGTGGGCGCGTCGGATGCCAGGGGCGAGCAAGTGAAGGACCGGCCGGTCTACCCTGCCGATCTGCTGGGCAGCATCTATCAGCAGCTCGGCATCGACCCCGACGGCAAAATGCCCAACACATTGGGGCTGGACGTGAGCGTCACCACCGGCGGGGCCGGCCGCCTCAAGGAGCTCCTGTGATGCGCATTGCTCCCGCGTTTAGGAGGGCAGACCCCCTGGTCTGCGCGGGTCCCCCTGGACCCGCTGTTCGCTCGAAGAATCGAGTGCTTGCCCTTCTGCTTCTGGCGGTGCCCGCCACCTTCGCCCAAAATATTCCGCATATTGCCTACGTCCTCCCTGCCGGCGGCCGGCAGGGGACCATGGTCGAGGTTCAAATGGGCGGCCAGTTTCTACCCAATGTGTCCGCCGCGTACGTCTCCGGCCACGGGGTGGAAATCATCGTGGGCGAGTTCGCAAGGCCCATGAACGGCATGCAGGCGACCGAACTGCGCGACCGCATGCAGGAGTTACAGAAGCAGCCGGCGAGCGACGCGGTGCAGAACGAAATGGTGAACATCCGGGCCAAGCTCCTGCTGTTTAATCACAACCGGCTCATCAGCCCCGTGCTGGCCGAGACGCGCACGCTGCGCATCGCAATTGCGCCGGATGCGGAGCCCGGCCGGCGCGAGCTCCGGGTCTCTTCGCCGCAAGGCCTCTCCAACCCGATCGTCTTTTGTGTCGGCCAACTCCCGGAGGTCCAGGAGATGGAAACCACCGAAATCATCCGGCCGGCCGCTAACCAACCGGTCAACCAGGTGCGCATTATCCAACCGCCCACCAATATGGCGATCACGCTGCCGGTGATTGTCAATGGCAGGATCAAGCCGCGCATCGGCACGTTGCAGCAGCAGGGGCAGGGCCAGCCGTTCACCCCGGGCGAGGCCGATCGCTACCGGTTCCAGGCGCACGCGGGCCAGAGCCTGGTGATGGCCGCCAGCGCGCGCGAATTGATCCCCTACCTGGCGGATGCGGTCCCGGGATGGTTTCAGGCGGTCCTGACGTTGTACGACGTCGAAGGCAAAGAGGTGGCCTATAACGATGACTACCGATTCCATCCGGATCCGGTGATCCATTATGTGGTTCCCCGGGATGGAGAATACACGGTCGAGATCAAGGACGCCATCTACCGGGGCCGCGAAGATTTCGTCTATCGTCTGACCATCGGCGATCTGCCGTTTGTGACCGACGTCTTCCCGCTGGGCGGGCGCGCCGGCGTCAAAACCAGCGTCGCGTTGGCCGGCTGGAACCTGCCGGCGGCCCGCGCCACGATGGACCTCAAGGGCAAAGGGCCCGGCATGTATGCGGCAGCCGGCGGGCGGCCGTTCCTGGCCGACACTCTGCCCGAGGTCCTGGAAAAAGAGCCCAACGACACCGCCGCTCACGCCCAGCGGGTCAAGCTTCCGGTCATCGTGAACGGGCGCGTCGAGCGGCCGGACGACCAGGACGTATTCCGCTTCGAAGGGCGGGCCGGGCAAGCCATCGTGGCGGAAGTCTATGCGCGGCGCCTGGATTCGCCGCTCGATTCGGTGCTGAAGCTGACCGACGCCGCGGGCCGCCAATTGGCGTTCAACGACGATGAGGAAGATGCGAGCGCCGGCCTGGAGACGCACCACGCGGATTCCAGAATCATGTTCACGCTGCCGGTGAACGGCGCGTATTATCTCTACCTGAACGACGCCCAGCACCGCGGCGGCCCGGAGTACGCCTACCGGCTGCGCATCAGCGCGCCGCGGCTGGATTTCGACCTGCGCGTCACGCCCTCGGCAATCAATACGGCCGGCGGGATGACGGTCCCGATCACCGTGCATGCCATTCGCAGGGACGGGTTTTCGGGCGAGATTCGGCTGGCGCTTAAGAACGCTCCGAAGGGCATGACGCTTTCGGGCGCGGTGCTGCCGGCCGGCCGGGACCAGGTGCGGCTCACGCTTTCGGTTCCGCCGCAGCCGCAGCTCCAGCGGGAGCCGCTGAGCTTGCAGGTGGAGGGCCGGGCAACCATCCGCGGAGCCGAGGTAGCGCGGCTGGCGCTTCCGGCGGAAGACATGATGCAGGCTTTCTTTTACTGGCACCTGGTTCCCGCGCAGGATTTGAAGGTGGCCATCCGCCGCGGCAATACCTTCCGCGTGCCGCTCCAGGTGATGGCCGCGCAGCCTCTGAAAATCCCCGCGGGCGGCACGGTCCGGTTGCCGGTGCAGGTACTTCTTCCCGCCAATAATCTCACCGACAAGCTGGTCTACGAGCTGAGCGACCCACCGCCGGGAGTCGAGTTGCGTGAAACCACGCCTGGTCCAAACGGCGCTGAACTGGTACTCGCCTGCGACCCCGCCAAAGCCAAAGCCGGCGAAAATGGAAACCTGATCATCACCATCTCCGGCGAGCGGAAGCCCGCGGCGGCCGGCAGTGCGCCGGCCAACCGGCAGCGGATTCCGCTAGGCGCGCTGCCGGCCGTGCCGTTCGAGATCGTGCCGCGCTGACGAACCTGCAAGACCGCCGGTATTCCGCATTGTCGATATTCTGCGAGCGGACGCCAAACGGCAGCCCGCGGATCAGAGTGGCCGCAGCCACCGAGCACACCAGGCCGATCACAATGCCGAAGCCAGTCAGCCACAACGCCTCTCTCAAAATGAGCCGATACACGGAACGCGGTTGCGCGCCAAGCGCCATGCGGATGCCCCAGCAGGCTCATTACCGGATCGTGCCGGGCGGCGCGCGTCTATCCGGCGCGTGCCAATCCGGCGCATGCCAACGTAGCCGGCAGCCTGCGTCTGCTATCATTGGTGGATAGCCGTTATGGCGCCTGCGTCCCCCAAACCCCAGATCCCTTGGATCGCTCTGTCGTGGTTCGGCCTGCTGATAGCAGCATGCACCGCGCCTGCCTTGCATTCTCTCGTCACCATTTGGGCCAACGATGGGGATATGGGGCATGGCTTTTTCGTGCCGTTGATCGCGGCGTTCATCATCTGGCAGAAGCGTCAAGAACTGCTGGCTATCGAACCCAAACCGAACCTGTGGGGACTGATGGTAGTGATCCTGGGCGGAGCGCAACTGGTTGCCGCCACCTTGGGGGTGGAACTATTTCTCACCCACACTGCCGTTATCGTCACTTTGATCGGTGTGATCTGGCTGCTGCGAGGAACCGAAACCCTCAAGATGCTGGCCTTCCCGCTGTTCCTGCTGTTCTTCATGGTTCCGATTCCCCTCATCGTCTACAACAAAATCACATTCCCGCTGCAATTGATCGCCAGCCGCCTGGCATCCGGCGCCCTGGACCTGCTGGGTATTCCCGTACTGCGGGACGGCAACATTCTGGAACTGCCGCACCAGACGCTTTCCGTGGTGGAGGCCTGCAGCGGTATCCGGTCGTTGCTTTCGTTGACTTTTCTTTCGCTGGTATACGGATACTTTTTTGAGAAACGGATCTGGCTCCGGGTGGTGCTGTTTGTCGCGACCGTTCCCATCGCCATCATCGCCAACGGGAGCCGCATTACGTTTACCGGAATCATGACTCAGATTAAGCCCGAGCTTGCCGAGGGCTTTTTCCACGAATCCACCGGCTGGGTGATTTTCATCGTGGCGTTGATCATTCTGGTCCTGTTCCATCAACTAATGGTGCGCACCCTGAATTTCGTGGCTGCGAAGAGGGCTCACGCGTGAGCTTCCTGAAAGGCAAGTACGCCCTGCTGCTGACCGTAGTGCTGCTGCTGCAAGCGGCGGTCTATTACTCGGCGGCGGCGCGCCGCGAGCGGATTCCCAGCTTCAGTCCGCTGGCTCTGTTTCCTTCTACTCTCGGCGACTGGCGCATGACTGCGGAGTATCCGCTGACTGACGACACGCAGCGTGTCTTGCGCGCCGACGACACGCTCAATCGCGATTACGTCAACGTCTCCCAGGCCAAGAGAGCCTCCCTGTGGATTGCCTACTACAGGACGCAGCGCTACGGCCAGACACCACATTCTCCCAAGGCCTGCCTGCCCGGCGCCGGATGGGAGCCGATCGAGAACACCACCATCCCCATCGTGGTTCCCGTCTGGCGGGAGCCGATTGTGGCGAATAAGTATGTGGTGGCGAACGGCGATGCTTCCAAAGAGGTGGCCGTTTACTGGTTCCAGAGCCACAACCGCGTGGTCGCCAGCGAGTATGCGGCCCGCTTCTGGCTGGTGCTGGACTCCATACGGTACCACCGCAGCGACACATCTCTGGTCAGAGTGATGGTGCGGGTGGAAAACGACGACACCGATAAGGCCACCCGGACGGCCGTGAGCTTCATCCAGGCGTTGTTCCCGGATCTCCTGCGGCAATTGCCGATTTAGTCGCGTCCGCTTCGAGGCGCTCAACCCAGGTAGTTGAACAGGCTCGAGTGCGGCATCTGCCCTTGCATCTCAAAAGCGGCCTGTAGCTGCGTGTTGCCTTGGGTCAGTTCCGTCGCGGCGCTTGTAATATCGGCGTCTTCAGTCTGGCTGATCTGCGTTTGCAACTGAACGCTGTAGTTGTTGGCGAAAGCAGTGGCATTCTGTATGCGGTCCTCGAGGTTGCCATAGAAAGCCTCACTGGAATTCAGTTGGGCGGACGCCGACTTGAGCAGCGGAATGGCATTGTTGATTCCGGCCGTGTCGTTGTTCTGCAAAGCCTGATACAGCGTATTGAGGGCGTTAAAGACGTTGTCCTGGTTGGGCTCGCCGGTAACGGGATCGCGGTCATCGAAGATTGTCTGAGCGGTCAGGGACGCCGGAAACGATCCACCCGCCGGGTCCTGAATCACGCGCGTGGAAGTCGGATTGATTCCCTGCACGACGGGATTCGCGGCGCTCGAATCCCAACTGTAGACCGGGAGGATATCCTGATCTCCGCTGAAAATGAAGCGGCCCTGCACGGCGGTCTGGCTATAAGAGACCATTTGCTGCTGAATGGCCTGGATTTGCTGCGCGATGTTGAGGCGGCCCGAAGCGTCCGTGGTGGCGGTGGCCCCCTGGCTGGCCAGGCTCGTCGCGGTGTCCATGAGTTGGATCGCGGAGCTGAGGGCACTGTCGGCGGCGTTGGCGTCGGTGGTCGCAAGCGTCAGGTTGGACTGCACCTGGGTGTTTTGCTGCAGGTTGGCCCGCAGTTGCAGCAGCGTGTCGATCTGGTCGGGCGCGTCCGATGCAACGTTGATCTTCAAGCCGGAGGAAACCTGGCTGTTGGCCTCGGCGATGCTCTGCTCGATGCGATTCACGTTGGCGATAAATTGCGCGGATTCGGGATTGAGGCTGCTAATCATGGCGATCCTCAGGTGGTGACGATGAGCATGTTGATGGTGTCTTCCGATAACTGGTCCAGGACAGTGATCAGTTTCGAGTTGGCTTCGTAGGCCTGCTGGAACTGAAGCAAAGCCGCAGCCTCCGCATCGAGCGACACGCCGGACACCTGCTGCCGCAGGTTCTGCGCCTGGGCCAGCGCCGATTGCTGCACTTGCTGATTGTTGGTGGCGTCGTTCAGGTCGTTGCCGATGGCCGCCGCCATGTTGCCGTAGAAATCTGAATAGCTGGCACCGTTGATTTCGTCGGCGCTGGATTGTGGATCGGCGAGTGCGGAGAGCGCCAGCGGAACGCCATTGGAAACTTCCGGCGGCCCGGGGGAAATGGCGGCTAACTGGCCCGCGCTGACGGTCGGGTCGACGGCCAGGGTCTGCGCCACATTGGTGGCGTCGGTAGTGTCGTAGGTGAACAGCGGTACGCCCGCCACCGGCGGCGGCCCGTCGGAAATGTTGCCCTGAGTCAGGAGCTGGTTGACGCAATCGGCGAACTGCTTCGCCATGGTGTTCAGGTCGCCGGCGTTATTGCCATCGCCCAGGTATTGGGGGAACACGTTATTGGCAAGGTTCACCAGCGCTCCGAGCTGGCCGCTGGTCACCTGCGAGGTGATGTCTTTGCCGTCCGACGACAGAATGCTCATTTTAGGCGGCGCGTTCGGATTGGCCGACGAGGGATCTGCCGCCACAGGCTGGTCCTGCAGCGCATAGCTATTGGCGCCCATCACCAGCGGAACCTGCCCGTTGACCAACACCGTGACCGCGCCATCCGGCTGCTGGCTGGCGGTGAAGTTGACGTACTGCGACAGTTGCTCCAGAGTGGAATTGATTTGCGCATCCAAGCCGGCGTCCGGGGTCGCGTCGCACATGGCCCGCGAGTTGAAGCCGGCCAGTTGCCCCGCCAGTTGATTGATCTGGACCACCGTTTGATCGATTTGGCTGCCGTTATTCTGCGCCGCCTGGGCCATGCCGGTGGCGGTTTGCTGGAAGGCGTTGGCCAGGTCGGTCGCGCTGTTGATCACGGCTTGTTGCGCGTCCGTGTCGGTGGGCGTCTGCCCCCACGCCGAGAAGCTTGTAAAAAGATTGTTGAGCGCGTAGGGTATTCCGGAATTACCGGAGATGTCGAACAGAGATTGAAGCGACGTGAAACTCGTGACGTTCTGCTGCGCCTGCCCCAGCAAAACGTTCTGCTGGCGGACCGCCTGTTCGGCGTACTGGTCTCGCGAGCTGACCACCTCCGCCGCGCTTACTCCACCGGTCGATCCGTCGGCCGGGTCGAACGGCATGGCGGTCAGGATCTGAGTCTGGTTCGCATAACCGGGCGTTTGGGAGTTGGAGACGTTATTCTGCGTGACGTCGAGCGCCTGGCCGAAGGCGTCCAGTGCGCTGGCTGCCGAGACGAGCGTTGAGAGGATACTGGCCATCGCAGCCTATCCCTGGCAGTAGAGCTTTCCGGTGCGCGCCACCGATGCGGGCTCGCCGCCGGCCGTGTACCCGCCACTCATCGCTCCCAGGATCCGCTCCCAACCCCGGTAGAAATCCGCGGCGCTTTCGAGCAACCGGCCGGCATGCCGCAACTCCGCCCGCAACTGGCCGACCTTGGCTCTGATATCGGCGTCTGGCACACCCGGCCGTATCCCGCGCCGGCAGTCATTGAGGCCGGAAATCGCCCGCTCCAGGGCGCCTGAGCTGGCCTCCAGCGATGCCGGGCTGGGGGTTTCCAAAAGGTGGCAAGCCCGCTTCACTTCCGAGCGGGCCGCCGACAAATGTTCCGCCGAGTCCGCGGCCGGCATCTTAACTTGTTCCGCTGCCTAGGGCTTCCGCAATCATGCCCTCGCTGGTCTTCACGGAATCCGGCCGGTAGTTGCCGCTCTGGTATTGCCCGGCCAGCGCTTGCACCTTGTTGGCCCGGTCCGTGTTATATGAGGATACCGCGCGCGAGATGCGCGCCAAGGTACCCGACAATTCCACTCGGTCACTCGAGGAAGTCCCCGTGGCCGGCCGGGAATTGCTTTCTCGATCCGCCTTCTGGGTCTCTTGTGCCCGCCCGGATTCGGTCGCCGAGGGGCCCGTCAGATTCACATCATATACTTTCATACCTGCATGCCATTCCTACCGCTGACTACATATCGGCATCCCCCTTCCTGCGCTTTAGCCGGAGTTCACGAAAAGAGGATACTTTCTCCTAAAGTTCTCGCGGCCACGGCCGATAGCTGTGTGTAACCGCCATGGAGGCCCAGAAACTTCTTTGGATTGCCACCGAGCCTCCCCGTCTTGGGGAGGAGTGCTCCAAGCTTTCAACAACTTACGGCATCGAGTGGCTGCCTCCCGAAACGGCCTTCGAGGTCCTCCGCCAGAAGGACTTCGGGGCCATCGTCCTGAGCTTCCCGGCGATCGGCTGGACTCCGTGCGAGCTTCTGGAAGCAGTGCAAAGGCTGGCTCCGTCGATTCCCGTGTTGATTCGCGACCCCCACGCCTCGGTCTTCGATGCGGTTCGCCTGGCCCGGCTGGGGGTGTACCAATTCCTGGCTTCGGGCGATGAGGCCGCCGCGCAGATCGAGCAGGCCATCGAGGAACGCCGCACTCACGACCTGGCCCGCCTGGCCGAACAGGTGGGACGCGAAGAATGGGAGCGGCTGTTGATTGGCGATAGCCGCGAAATGCGCCGGGTCGGCCATATTATACGGCTGGTCGGAGGCCGGCGCTCGACCGTCCTGATCACCGGCGAAACCGGAACCGGCAAGGAGCTCGCCGCCCGCGCCCTGCACCTGGCCGGCGCCCGGCGCCGGGCGCCGTGGGTGGCCGTCAACTGCAGTGCGTTGCCGGAACATCTCCTGGAAGCCGAATTGTTCGGACATGTGCGGGGCGCATTTACCGGCGCGGTCCAGAACCGGGTCGGCCGGTTCGAAGAGGCTGAGGGAGGAACGCTATTCCTGGACGAAATCGGCGATTTGCCTTTGGATCTGCAAGCGAAACTGCTGCGCGTGCTCCAGGAACGGGAATTCCAGAGACTCGGCAGCTCCGAGACCATTCGTCTGAATGTGCGGGTGGTGGCCGCCACCAATTGCGACCTGAACGTGCGCATCGAACAGGGCAAATTCCGCGAAGACCTGTACTACCGGCTGAATGTGGTTCCCATTCACATGCCGCCGCTGCGCGACCGCCGGCAGGATATCGCGGTCCTTGCGCCCTTCCTGGTCGAGAAGATCTGCAAATCGGAAGGCATGGCCCCGAAGTCCCTTTCCCCGGAAGCCGTGGAGCGGCTGTCCGGCTATTCATGGCCCGGCAACGTGCGCCAACTGGAGAACTTCATCGCCATGGCGGTGGCCCTGAGTGGCGACCGCGATACGCTGGCGCCCGCCGACTTTGCGCTTCCCGCCCCCGCGCGCTCCCGGGTTGGCACAGTCGAGCCTCCGGTCATCTCGGTGCCCGATCAAGGCATGGACTACGAGCGGACCCTGGCGCAAATCGAGCGGAGTATCCTGGAGCAGGCCTTGCGTAAGACCGGTGGCAACAAGAAGGCCGCGGCGGAGATGTTGTGTCTCAAGCGCACCACTCTCTCCGCCAAAGTGCGCAGCCTGGAATCGGTGGTGACGTGACAGTAAGTACGCCGTTTCGCAAGTGGGCTCACGTATCCCTTGATCGGCATCCAAGTGGGACCGGCCTCCCGGCCGGTCGACGCGCCGGAGGCGCGCTCAGCAGCCTGACCGGCCAGGAGGCCGGTCCCACCCGCGCCGGGCGTCAGAAAGCCGAGTTGAGCGGTTCGGCCGCAGTCGGTCACTGATATCAGGCCGCAGACAATTTCGTCACGTGGAGCCGTGCCCGGTTCTTTTCCGCCTTCCAGAGGTCATACTGGAGTTGCTGGTTAAGCCAGCTCTCAGCGCTGGTGCTGAAGGCAATCGAGAGACGGACCGCCATCTCCGGGCTGATGCCTGCGCGCCCGTTAAGGATGCCGGACAGCGCCTTCCGGCTCACGCCAAGCGACCGCGCGGCGTCCGTAACGGTTAAGTGCAAGGGTTCCAGGCATAGATGCCTGAGCACTTCGCCCGGGTGCGGCGGATTATGCATCTTCCTGGTCACCTCAATGGTAGTCCTCGTAATCTACGCGATCCACGTCCTTCCC
>JBEKQS010000093.1:0-17912 GCA_049519475.1 Bryobacteraceae bacterium
GGCACCGAGGTGACCACCGCCGACTGCAATCGCGGGCCGGCGACCTTGCTTGCCCCAGGCACCTTCGCCCAAGTCTTGAGAGAACTGAACGCTTTTGCCCTGGTGGGCGTCCAGTCCGTCACCACCTGCATTGGGTTCCCGCTGCTGTATCAGCCGTTCTACCAGTACAACAACGACCCGCAGGATTACCCGAACATCGTGGCTTTCTACCAGAGCTTTGTATCGGAAGCCCACAAGCGGGGCTTGAAGGTGGTGATCGAAACGTCGGTGCTGTTCCCCAGCATTGCCACGGATCTGCCGCTGACGCAGTATTACGCGACCCTTTCGGAGGCGCAAGTGACTGCCGGAAGGGGACAGAACGCGCTGACCATTGCGCAGCAGGTGCAGCCGGACTGGCTGAACCTGGGTTCCGAGCCCGATACGCAGGCCGCGCTGCTGGGGCTCTCCGCCGAATACACGCCGCAGGAGTATGCCACCGAAATCGCGACCATCACCAGTCAACTCCGCGCCGCGGGGATTAACGGCCAGCCGCTGATCGGAGCCGGTATCGGCAACTGGCAAATTAACGGAAGCTCCTACCTCCAGGCACTGCTCGGCGCGGGCACGGATTACATCGACCTGCACATTTATCCGGCCAACCTGAACCTTCTACCCCTGGCGGTGACCTATCTGGACGCGGCGCTGGCCGCCGGCAAGGGCGTGGGCATCTCCGAGGCGTGGCTGAAGAAGGTGACGGACAGCCAGATGCAGGGAAGCGAGTTTGCCATCATCCAAGCGCTCAGCGGCGATCCCTACGACGACTTCAGTTTCTGGGAGCCGCTCGATTCCGAGTATCTGGACGAGTTGGTCAAGCTGGCCTATTGGAAGAAGCTGTACTTTCTCTCGCCCTTCGGGGGCGACGCCGGCGTTCTCTTCTTCGCCTATCTGGACTACAACCAGTACGGCAATGAGACCGTTGATCAGCAGGCCGCAGCCTTAGACGCAGCGGCTACCGCTGCCATGCAGGCCGGACAGTTGAGCGCCGTGGGGCAGTCCTACGCAACGGCCATCGGGCCAGTTAACTGGCCGGTGACCATTTCCGCAGCCAGCGGCACAGCGCCGGTAGCACCGGGGTCGATTGTGAGCATTTACGGCAGTAACCTCGCCTCCACCGGCACAGCGGCCACGTCCGTGCCCCTCCCATTCACGCTGGGCGGATCGAGCGTCACCGTCACCGACAGCAACGGCTCCCAGGCAAAGATGCCGTTGTTTTATGCCGGGCCGCAGCAGATCAACGGGCAGATTCCGGGGGGCGTGAACACTGGCCCGGCGGTCCTGACCATTGCCGCGCCGTCGGGCGGCATCCAGAGCACGGTGATGCTGGCAACCGTAGCGCCCGGGTTGATCTCCGCCAATGGCGACGGCAAGGGGGCCGCGGCGGCGCAGGTCGTCACCGGGCATGCGGACGGCACGCAGACGTTCGGCTATTCTTTCAACTATCCCTGCGCGCCGGGAACCTGCACCACGGCACCCATCAACCTCGGCGGGCCGACCGATCAAACGGCGCTGGTGCTCTATGGTACGGGCATTCGCAACCGTGCGGCGCTCTCCGATGTAACGGTGCAACTCGGCGGCCAATCGCTGCCCACCGCGTATGCCGGCGCGGCTCCCACGTTTGTCGGCCTCGATCAGGTCAACGTATTGTTGCCGCGCAGTCTGGCCGGAAGCGGAACTGTGAATCTGAGCGTCTCGGTGGCTGGGAAGGCTTCGAACGTGCTGATAGTGACCTTCCAGTAGCGCGCTGCGCTTCACCGGACCCAATATCAGTCTCTCCCGGCGCTCTCCTGCCGGGCGCCGGGCCGCCTCGTTGAGACCATGCGGGCCGCTACGCGCATGGCCTGTTTCATGCTGCGCGGATCGGCCTGGTTCTTGCCGGCGATATCGAACGCCGTGCCATGATCCACGGATGTGCGGATGATCGGAATGCCTAGAGAAATATTGACCGTCCCTTCGAAATCGATCAGCTTCATGGGGATGTGGCCTTGATCGTGGTACATCGCAACTACCAGATCGTACGCGCCGCGTGATGCCTGGAGGAAAACCGTGTCGCCCGCATGTGGGCCGCTGCACCAGATGCCCTGGCGGCAGGCTGCCTCGATGGCCGGCGCGATGAAGCGCTCATCATCATCGCCGAACAGCCCGTGCTCGCCGGCGTGGGGATTCAATCCGCACACCGCGATGCGCGGCCGCTCGAACCCGAGCAGTTTCATGGCTTCATTCCCCAGTTCGATGGTGCGGAGGATGCGCGGCATGTCCAGGTCGCACGCCTGCCGCAGTGCAACGTGCGTTGTGACGTGAACGGTGGAGAACCGTTCGCTCGATAGCAACATGCGGGACTCGGTAGCGCCGCACAGCTCCGCAATGTACTCGGTATGGCCGGAAAACCGCCGGCCGGAGAGCGTAACGGCTTCCTTGTTGAGGGGCGCCGTTACCATGGCGCCGGCTTCTCCGCGCAGACACAGCTCCGTGGCGATGCGAACGTACTCCACCGCCGCGATTCCGCAGCGGGCGTCCAACCGGCCGAACGTGAACTCCTCGATGCCGGTGAGAGCCCTGACGTCGCGAAGTTCCGCGGATTGCAGCTTCAGGCCGCTAATCCCCTCCGCCCTTTCCAGGACGCGGGCATCTCCCACTACAATCCAGCGGGCCAGCGGCGCGAGTTGCGGGTCGGCAAGGGCCTTGACAATGATTTCGGGGCCGATTCCGGCTGGATCGCCCATACTGATCGCAATGGCAGGCAAGCTCTCTATTGGTTCAGGCATGTAAAATAGTCCGCTACTTGAATTAGAGCATCAGGATCGCCGAATCCGCCGGATTTGGTGGCGGCTGAAATCCCATCGAACTGGCCGCCGCGAATCACACCACAAGGAACTCCTGGAATGATTTCAGCAAAAAGATCGATACGCTGCACTCCGGCGGCTCGGCACAGCAGCGAAGCCGTGGCTCCACCGGAGAACACCAGCGCGGAGGCGGGAGCGCCAGCGACCAGTTCCATCAACCATTCCGCGGAGACTTGACCGCGTGGAACGCGCAGCACCACGTGCTGGCCGCGACCGAGCGCGGCTGCAATGCACCCCGCGTTGGTCAGCCCCGCGTGTACCAACAGCGCCCGGCGTTGGCCCACCAGAGCACTCTGCTGCGCGACTGTTACCCGGTGATCAGATCCGATACAGAACAGGACGGGGCCTTTGGGCGCCGGTCGAGGACGAAATTGCGGCCCGGCCGGCAGCGTGCGCGCCAGCGCCGACGCGAGGCCTGCCGAACCCACCCACAGAACGCGCAGATCGAGCGCCAGGGCCGCGGCGACGATTTGATCCAGATCGTCATCGCAAACTGCATCGAGCACCACCATCCGGGCGCCGGCTGAAATTGCCTCCGGGATGGCTTCGCGCCTGGTGTGCGCGCATCTCTCCACCCCCTGTGCGCGAAGGTGAGCGGCGACTTCGATCGACGCAAAATCCGCAGCGCCGGCGACGCGCAAGTATCCCGCTTCCACGATGCGATTCATCCGTGGAAAAGCCGGGCAGACCACGGCGGCATCGCAACCAAAGGCGGTGAGGGCCGCCATGATTTCCACGCCGGTATGGCCCCGCAGCGTGGAATCGATCTTCTTGAAGAGAATCGACGGCGAACCAATCGTCAAGCTCGCGGCTGCGGCTGAGATCGCGTCCCGGGCAGCCGCGGGTTCGAGATCCCGGCTGTCTGTACTGATGGCGATGACGGTCGAGTCCGCGAGTTCGGCGCCCGGCGCAATCGGCACGGTTGTCCGGCGCCCGCGCATCGCGAAATGAACGGCGGCATCACAGGCACCCGTCAGGTCGTCCGCGATGAGAAAACAGTCGAGCGCCAGCATTGAGCCCGGAGCCTTCATGGCACGCCTGCGGCGCGCTTTAGGTGGCTGTTCACAGATTCGTGCGCGTCCCTGATGTTCCCGGCCGCGGCGGCGGCCAAGATTCGGAGAGGTTGCGATGAGCAGGCTTCCTGGATCATGTCGGTTACCTATCAAAAGATTGTTTCACGGATAATCGCGGGGTGAAAGCGGCGCTACCGATACTACGAAATAATGCTCGTCCAATCTGGTGATAGCGACTCCGCCAGGCAGGCCAGCTCCGAGTCACGCCACCGTTCGGTTACTTGGAACTATGCAGGCGGAGCAGAAGCGGTCCTTCGCATTCCCGCACTCGGTGATACGCTTGTTTCCAGCGAGCGGAGAAAATCCGGCCACGTTGCTTGCAGTACTATGATGGGCGCTTTGTCTAGCTGATCCTTGGTTTTCGTTTGCCAGCGGAGGCGGTTGGCTGTACAACACCGAATCCGGGGAGGCAAAACGGAGATTCCGATAAGTGCAGCGGCAAACCCTCAGGTTTCAGCTAAATCAAGCTCAATCAGGACCGGCTGAAAAGCTGACGGCCGACAGCTTGGTTCACACATGTTGCTATACGCACTTACTATTCTAGTCGGCGCCTTCCTGCTCTTTCAGGTGCAGCCGGTGATCGCCAAGATCATCCTTCCCTGGTTTGGGGGATCGGCGGCCGTGTGGACCACGTGTCTGCTTTTTTTCCAGCTCGTTTTGCTGCTGGGCTATCTTTACTCCCACGCCCTGGTGCGGTATCTGAAGCCGCGCGCACAAATGATGGTGCATGGCGCTCTTCTGTTGGCCAGCGCCATGGCGCTGCCGATATACCCGAGCGTGGCCTGGAAACCCGCCGCGCCGAACGACCCGATCCTGCGAATCCTTGGGTTGCTGGCGGCAACGGTAGGTCTGCCGTACTTCGTGCTCTCGACCACCGGTCCGCTGCTCCAGGCCTGGTATGCCCGACGCCGCCAGGGGGCGATGCCGTACCGCCTCTACGCCCTCTCCAATGCCGGCTCCATGTTCGCGCTGTTGAGCTATCCGGTATTGTTCGAGCCGGTGTTCACCACGCGCCAGCAGGCCGTGACATGGTCCTTTGCCTACGGCGCGTTCCTCCTGCTTTGTGGATTCACGGCGTTCCGGTCGGGCCGCACACCAGAGGTGGAGGGGGAAGTCGAAACTGAGGGCGCGAAGAGACCGGGACGAAGACTTTATGCCATGTGGCTGCTGCTGCCGGCCTGCGCGTCGGCGTTGCTGTTGGCCGTCACCAGCCATCTTTCGCAGAACGTGGCGCCGATTCCGCTCCTATGGGTATTGCCGCTCAGCGTCTATCTGTTCTCCTTCATCCTGTGCTTCGAGAGGGCTGGCTGGTATCGCCGCAACCCGTACATCGAGCTGCTCGGCGTGGCCCTGGCCGGTATGGCTTACGCCACGCTCAGCGAGAACGCTTACTACGAGCTGCCGGTCAAGGTCGGGATTGCTGTGTTTGTCATGGGCCTCTTCACTTGCTGTATGGTGTGCCACGGGGAGTTGGCGCGCCTGAAACCGGATTCCCGCTACTTGACGCACTTCTACCTGACGATCTCGGCTGGCGGCGCAGCGGGCGGGCTGCTGGTCGGACTGGCCGCGCCGCTGTTATTCAACGCTTACTATGAGCTGCCGATCGGGCTGGTGGCCACCGCGGCCCTGGCCGTTACGGCTCTGCGGGCGCATCCGGACGCGGCTTGGCAGCGCCACCTGCTGCCTGCCCGGCGTTACCTGCTCGCCGTGGCGGCATTCGCCGCCGCCGGGTATGCCGCGTACCCCTGGCAGCACTCGATCGCGGGTCCGGTGCGCACCGCCATCGGGTGGTTTGGCTGGAAGGCGGCGGACGGATTTGATCGCTGGGTCCTGGAGCGAGAGATGCTGACCGGCGCAGCCCTGGCGCTGGTCGTCCTACGCGGCGATTTGAAGTTCCGCTGGGCGCGCCGCGCGAAGCGTTGGGCGGCTTTCCTTACCGAGCTGGCGGCGCTGCTGCTGGCTGGCTATGTGGGCTACCAAACGCGCTACCTTACCTCTGGAAGCCGGTTGATGGTCCGCAATTTCTATGGTGTCCTGAGAGTGCACGATTCGGCTCCGTCCACGGACTGGGCCGCCGCGCGCAGCCTGACAGTGGGAACCATCAACCACGGTGAGCAATTCCTCGACCCTGCCCGGCGCGACTCGCCGACCACGTACTTTGGCCCCAACTCGGGCATTGGGCTGGCCATCCGCGCCAAGCAGAAGACCGGCCCCATCCGCGTGGGCGTGATCGGGCTTGGTACGGGCACCATCGCGGCCTATGGGCGGGTCGGCGACTATTACCGCTATTACGAAATCAACCCCTTGGTGCTGCGCCTGAGCGTGCCCGAGCCAGCCACCGCGAGCGCGCAGTTTACGTTTCTGGCCGACTGCAAGGCCCGGCATGACGTGGCTGTGGGCGATGGCCGGCTCTCCCTGGAAAGAGAGCTCCCGGAGAACTTCGATGTCCTGGCGGTAGACGCGTTTTCGAGTGAGGCCGTCCCCGTACACTTGCTCACGCGCGAGGCCATGGAATTGTACTTCCGGCATCTGAAGCCGGACGGCATCCTGGCTGTGAACATTTCGAACCGTTTCATCGACCTGGAGCCAGTGGTGGACGGCGAGTGCCGGGCGCTCGGCAAGACGGACCGCCTGGTGGATACCGATGACGACGCCTCGCAGGACCTGTTCGCCGCCACGTGGATGCTGGTAACGTCGCCGGCCAACGGCTTCGATCAGTTCATCATGGATGGATCGACCGAGATCAAGCCCGGGCGGAAAATCAGGCCCTGGACGGACGACTACAGCAACTTAATCCAGATCCTGAAGTAGGAGCACGAGCGTTCAGCGAGCAACCTCCAAGTAACCGGCGAGGACGGTTGCGGGGCCGTGGTACACTGGCGCATCTTGACGGAGCCTGGAAAACGACCCGTTTGGGACCGGCCTATCGGCCTGCTGCAGGCCACCGCGATGGTGGCGGGCATCATCATCGGCGCATCCATCTTTGTGCAGCCTTCGGAAATCAACCGGCACGTGCCGAGCGTGGCGGGCGTTCTCTCCGTGTGGGTGGCGGCGGGCATCCTGACGCTGTTCGGAGCGCTGGTGTGCGCGGAGCTCTCGTCCGCCTTTCCGCGAACGGGCGGAGTCTACGTTTTTCTGAAGGAGACGCTTTCGCCGGGTTGCGGATTCCTGTGGGGATGGGCCATGTTCTGGAGCGCGCACTCGGGGATCATCGCGGCGTCGTCGGTGATTTTGGCGCGTTACGCGGCGTACTTCGTGCCGATGGGGGAGTGGGGAATCCGCGCGACGGCGGTGGGGGGAATCCTGCTGCTTTCCTTCATCAACTACCTGGGCGTGCGGCAAGGCAGCATGTTGCAAACGGTGGTGACGGTGGCGAAAGTGGCCGTGATTGCGGTGCTGCTGGCGATGGTGCTGATGGTGGGACCGGCAGCGGGACCGGCTGGCGCCACGGGTGCGGCGGCGCCGGTGACTTTCCGCGAATTTGTGCTGGCGGTGAGCGCGGCGCTGTTCGCTTACGGGGGCTGGCACATGGTGACGTACACGGCCGGCGAGACGCGCGACCCCGAGAAGACCATCCCGCGGGCGCTGCTGATCGGGTGCCTGGTGGTGACGGTCTGTTACGTAGCGCTGAACGCGGCGTACCTGCACCTGCTGCCGCTCGCGCAGGTGACGGCATCGAAGCGGGTGGCGGCGGACGCGGCCATGGCCATGGCGGGCGCGCGGGGGGCGGCGGCGATCTCGGCGCTGGTGATCCTTTCGGCCACCGGCGTGTTGAACGGCGTGATCCTGGCGGGGCCGCGCACCTATTTCGCGATGGCCGACGAGGGGCTGGCGTTCGCGTGGATGGGCGGGATTCATCCGCGCTTTCATACGCCGTCGCGGGCCATCGCGCTGCAAGCCATGTGGTCGTGCGCGCTGGCCGGGACCATGACTTATGGCGCGCTTTTCAAGCGGGTGGTCTACACGGAGTGGCTGTTCTTTGCACTGATGGCGGTGGGCTTGTACCGGTTGCGGGCGCGGCCAGGATACCGGCCGGTGTTCCGCATGTGGGGATACGGGTGGGTGCCGGCGTTGTTCGTGGCGGCGTCGGTGGTGGTGGCTGCCATCCAGATTGCGGCCGACCCGGCGCAGGCCGGCACGGGGTTATTGATTGTCGTGTTAGGATTGCCTGTCTACGCCCTCTGGAAGCGAAAGCATGCGAATCGTCGATTTTCATAACCATTACTATCCGCCGGCCTATCTGGACGCGCTGCGCTCGGGTTCGAGCGCGGTGGAAGTCACCATAGATGACGACGGCAACCCGCGCATTTATTACCCGGGCGATTACAATATCGCGGTGCCGGGCCATCGCGACATCGATTACCGCGAGCAGGTGCTGAAGGAGCACGGCGTGGACACGCAGGTGCTGACGCTGACCACGCCGGGCACGCACGTGGAGGCTCCAGCCACGGCCGCGCGGTTCGCATCGCTGGTGAATGACGCGTTCGCGGAAGTGGCGCGCAACAAGCCTGGAAGGTTCACGGCGCTGGCGACACTGCCGCTCAATGACGTGGCGGCGTCGGTCAAGGAACTCGAGCGGGCCTGCACAGAACTGGGTTTTCGCGGCGCCATGCTGTTCAGCAACGTGAATGGAACCGGCCTGAACGAAGACCGGTTTTTGCCGCTGTATGAGGCGGCCAACCAGTTGGGCGCGGTGCTCTACATTCATCCGACGCACCCGGTGGGCGTGGAAGCGATGACCGATTTCTGGCTGATGCCGCTGGTGGGATTCCTGATGGACACCACGCTGGCGGCCGCGAAAATCGTCTTCAGCGGCATTCCCGAGCGGTTTCCGAAAATCCGTTGGGCGCTCTGTCACCTGGGCGGCGCCATTCCGTACCTGGCGGAGCGGCTGGACCGGGGATTCGAAGCCTTCAGCGAGTGCCGCGCGAATATTCCCCGCAAGCCCAGCGAGTATCTGCGCGAGTTTTATTACGACACGGTGAACTTCAATCCCGCGGCCATCCAACTGGCGATTGGCTTTGCGGGCGTGGACCACATTCTGGCGGGAAGCGATTACCCGCACCAGATCGGCAGCATTCCGAAGATGATCGAGAGCATTCGGGACCTCGATCTTCCGGAGGCGGACCGCGCGGCCATCTTTGGCGGGAATGCGGTCAGACTGCTGGGGATGTAGCGGGAGCCAAGCAGGGAAACACCTTGAACGCGGAGGCGCAGAGCCGCGGAGGAAACAGGTAGAGAAACGGGCATCTATTTCTTCGTGGGATCGGGCAGTTGGTTGGCCAGGCGGCGCTGCGCTTCTTTCGCGAGCTGGTCCTTGACGTCGTTCAGTGCCTTCTCCAGCTTGCGCGTCTTGGCGGCCTGGGATTCCAGGTCCGCTTTCAGCTTGGCGGCTTGCTGGCGCAGATCGTCGCGCTCCTTCCGCACGGCGGGGTCTTCCGGCGGCAGTTTGTGCTCGGGAAGCTTGCCCAGGAAACTGGCGATTTCCTTGACCTGATCCCCCACCGCCAAACGCACTTCTACACGCTCCGCCTGGCGGCTGTAAGTGAATGCGCCGGCTTCGAGGTGGGTCCGGTCCAACGGAATGGATTGCACCGGGGCGGCGCCGTCGACGATCTCCAGAACGCCTTGGCCTGCCTTCTGGATGACCGGCGACTTGCCATCCCAGTGAATGCGCAACTGCCCGTTGTCGTCGGCCGCGCCCAGCCCGACCGTCGGCGTGGCTTCATTGGGCAGCGCCGGACGGATCCGCGCCATCATCGGCGATACCTTTTCCAGCACGGGAGGCAGCCACATCTGGCGGGTCTCGAAAGCGGCGCTGCCCAAGCCCGCACCCAAGGCCAACGCCGCGACAATTTTCAACCAGCGCCACGACCGCTCCGGCTTAATCTGCAAGAACTGCGGCGCCGGCAGATCCAGCGATTCCCGTTCCGGTTCCGCCGCCTCGTCCCGGTCCGGCGCGGCCTGCGCGACCGGCTCGGGCGCGACTTCCGGTACGGGCTCCGGCGCCGGTTCCGGCTGCGCTTCAGGCACGAGCGTGATCACCGGCCCGCGGACCTCGGCTTCTCTGCGCAGCGGTTGTGGCGCGGGAGGCATCTGCGGCGCAGCGCCTGAAGGCACCTGCCGGATGGGCTGTGCCTCCACCACGAATTCCTGGTAGCTGGCCGAGCCGCGAATCGATCCATCGGCTTCGCGGAAGAAGAAGCCGCCCCTGGTTGGTTCGAAGGTGCTGGGTTTCAAAACCAGCGCCACCTGCCATGGTTCCGGGAAGAAACGCTTGTGGATGTCCTGATCCGCATCGGAAAGGAAAATGTCGCTGCGCGTGTGGGAGTGGTACCAGCCCACCGGCCGCATGCCGTCGGGGTGTTGCTGTGCGGCCGCCAGCAAATCCGCGAGCTGCGTCTGGTCGTTTTGCGAAAGCGTGAAGGATGGCCCCATGGCGTGCTCGCAATCGAGGGCCTGGTACTCCAGAATCGAGATCCGCCCATCCGCAAACCGCCCCACCAGGATGCCGCCGATCTCCGCGCCGCCCCGCGGCAACGAATAAAAGGCGTCCACCACCGCCAGACGGATGTCGTCCAGCACCCGGGGCGAATACTCAATGGTGTACGGGCACTCCGGGGCGCTCCAGGTCCCCAACGAGCTCTCCGTGCCGCTGTCAATCATGCGATTTGATTTCCGTTCTTTGATTGTATGGTATTCCCGTGCTCAGAATAGCTGCAATTCCGGCAGTAGCTCGCAGTTGCCTTCGGATAGCGCGGGAGGCGAATCCCGGCAAACCCGGGCTGCTACACTGATAACGGTGGCTCCCCTTTACAGCCGGGACGAATTGCTGCGCCAGCGCGCCCTCTGGAAACAACAGGGTAAGACGGTGGTTTTCACGAACGGCTGTTACGACCTGCTGCATCCGGGCCATATCCGGCTCCTCGAACGGGCCCGCTCACTGGGGGATCTTCTGGTCCTCGCGCTCAATTCCGATGCCGGTGTGCGCCGGATGAAAGGCCCGTCACGCCCGCTGCTCGACGAGCGGGAGCGCGCGGAAATCGCCCAAGCCCTTCTGGCCGTTGACGCGGTAACCTATTTCGATGAGGAGACACCCCAACCATTGGTGGCGTCGCTGCTGCCGGACATTCTTGTGAAGGGCGCCGATTGGTCCCATTTTATCGCTGGAAGGGAAGAAGTCGAGGCCGCCGGAGGCCGGGTGGTGGCGCTGTCTCTGGAACCTGGTTACTCAACAACTAATCTTGTAGAAGCACTTCTGAATCAGCCTTGATCCATCCTGCCGTTCGAGACCTCTTTCTGGACCTGGGCAAGCATCCTTCCTTTCAGGATGCCGTTCGCCGCATCGCCCTGGGCGATGGTGCATCCCTTTCCGGCCTTTCCACCACCGCGAAGGCGCTCTATTCGGTTCTCTTGTGGCAGACCACCGGGCGTTCTCTGATAATAGTAGTAGATGGCAATCGGCAGGCTGAAGCACTTTCGGAAGCGGTCCACACTTTCTTCAAACTGCTGGCCGCCGATGACCGGACTGAGCCGCAACTGCTGCCGGCGCTGGACATTCTGCCGCTGCAAAACCTCTCGCCGCACGCGGAGATTTGCGAACAGCGCGCTATCGGACTGTGGAGCCTGGCCACGCAGCGGGTGCCGATCACCATCCTGCCGGTGGCCTCGGCGCTGCTGCGCATCGAGCCGGGCGATTTCTACCGGCAACTCGCCCTCACGCTGCGGGTGGGCGATGAACTGCCGCTGGAGGACGTGGTGGTGCACCTGGAAAGCATTGGCTACCAGCGCCGCGAGCCGGTCGAGATGGTGGGCGAGTATTCGGTCCGCGGCGGCATCCTGGACGTTTTTTCGCCCGAATCAGCCAAGCCCGTACGAATTGACCTTTTCGGCGACCAGGTGGAATCCATCCGGCGCTTTGACGTGGAGTCGCAGCGCTCGGTGCTGAAGATCGAGGACTGCACGCTGCTGCCTCTCACCGAATACCAGAAGTCGCGCGAGGTGCTGCTGGAGGTGGGCGAGTTGATGCGCGAAGCCGCGCTTCCCGGCCGCGACCTTGCACCGCCGGGTGAAGCCTTCGCGGGCTGGGAACTGATCGCGCCGATGGTGCGGCCTCGCAACGGCTCGGTCTTCCGGCTGCTCGACCGTCCCATCGTGGTCTGGGACGAACCCGACCAGGTGCGGGCGGCCGCGCAGCGTTTCTGGACGCGCCTCGATCAGATCGAGCGCTCTGCCGCTTACGATCCCGATCGGGCGTTCTTCCGATGGGAAGATCTGGAGCGGCAGGCGGCGGCTCCGCGCCTGGAAATGAAAGAGCTGGAGATCGCCTGGGAGCCCGCGCGAAACGAACCCGACTTTCGCATCGCCACGCGTCCCTCTCTTTCCTTCCACGGCAACATGCAGGTGGCCATCGCAGAGGCGCGGACGCTGGTGGAGGCCGGCAACCGGGTGGCGTTCTTCGCTCCCTCGACGGGCGAGGTGGAGCGCCTGGCGGATGTCTTCAACGAATACGGCGTCCCTTACCAGCTCGGCCTGGAGCAATCGGAATCCACGCCCGCGTATCTGGCGGAGCGCGCCTACATGGCGGGCCCGATGGCGAGCGTCTACCTCATCAAGGGGCTGATCCGCCGCGGCACTTCTTTCCAGGACTCGAAACTTGTAGTTTTTGGCGCCGAGGACCTGTTTGAGACCTCCGAGCTGATCGCCCGGGCTCCGTCGTCCAAGTCGGCACTGGCCACTTTCTCCGCCGATTTGATCGATCTCAAGGCGGGCGACTTCGTGGTGCATGCGGAGCATGGGGTGGCGCAGTTTCTAGGTCTGCGCGAAATCTCCCAGGGGGAGTCGCAGGGCGACTACATGCTGCTCGAATACGCCGCCGGCGCCAAGCTTTATGTCCCGCTGACGCGCATGGACCTGATCCAGCGGTTCCGCGGCGGCGGCGGCGAGGCCAAACCCGCGCTTGACCGCATGGGCGGCGTCACATGGACACGCACCAAGACTCGCATCAAGGCCAAGATGCGCGACATGGCGGACGAACTGCTCAAGCTCTACGCGTCGCGCCGCATGACCGAAGGCTTCCAATTCTCTCCGGACAGCAACTGGCAGCGGGAATTCGAAGACGCCTTCGAGTTCGCCGAAACGCGCGACCAGCTCACGGCCGCCGGGGAAATCAAGCGCGATATGGAAAGCCCGCAGCCGATGGACCGCCTGCTGTGCGGCGACGTGGGGTTCGGCAAGACCGAAGTGGTGATGCGCGCGGCCTTCAAGGCGCTGGGCGACGGCAAACAGGTGGCCGTCCTGGCGCCGACCACGGTTCTGACCTTCCAGCACTTCGAAACTTTCAAACGCCGCTTCCAGCCGTTCCCGGTGCGGGTGGAAATGTTCAGCCGGTTTCGTTCGCCCAAGGAGTTGAAAGCGTCGCTGGCCGACTTGGCCGAGGGCAAAATCGATATCGCCATCGGCACGCATCGACTGCTTTCGCAGGACGTCATTTTTGCCGACCTGGGGCTGGTAGTGGTGGACGAGGAACAGCGCTTCGGAGTCAAGCACAAAGAGCGCCTCAAACACCTGAAGAAGATGGTGGATGTGGTGGCCATGAGCGCGACCCCGATTCCCCGGACACTACATATGTCATTGCTCGGACTACGGGACATGTCGGTGATCGAGACGCCGCCCAAAGACCGGCTCTCCATCAATACCGTGGTGGCGCCATTTCAGCCCGAATTGATCCGCTCGGCGCTGGAAATGGAGCTGGGGCGCGGCGGCCAGGTCTATTTTCTACACAATCGCGTGGATTCCATCTGGGCGCGCGCTGCGATGCTCCAGGAATTGGCACCAACGGCTCGGATCGGAGTCGGGCACGGCCAGATGGGAGAGGCCGATCTCGAAAAAACCATGCTGCGCTTTATGCGGCACGAGTTCGACATCCTGGTTTGTACCACAATTATAGAAAATGGTCTCGACATTCCGCTGGCGAACACCATGCTGGTGGAAAACGCCGAGCGGTACGGTCTCTCCGAGCTCTACCAGTTGCGCGGCCGGGTAGGCCGCTCGAACCGCCGCGCCTACGCCTACCTGTTGGTGCAGCCGGATACCGAACTGACCGAGATTGCCCGCAAGCGCCTGGCCGCCCTGAAGGAGTTCAGCGATCTGGGCGCCGGCTTCAAGGTGGCCGCGCTCGACCTGGAATTGCGCGGCGCCGGCAACCTGCTGGGGGGCGAGCAGCACGGCCACATCAATTCGGTCGGCTACGACACGTATACTCGCCTGCTGGAAGAAACGGTCCGTGAATTGAAGGGCGAGGAAGTGATTCCCGAAATTCACTCGGCGCTCAACCTGGGGCTGGACATCCGCATCCCAACCGGCTACGTGGCCGACGAAAACCAGCGTTTGCGCGCCTACCGGCAAATCGCCAATGCGGCAGATGCGGCGGCGCGCGACCGCACCGAAAAGGAGCTGGCGGATCGATACGGCCCGGTGCCGGAAGCGGTTCGCAATCTGATCGAATACTCGGCGCTCAAAACCGCCGCCGAGCAGATCGGAGTGGAAGCCATCGACCGCCGCCACAACATTCTGAACGTCAAATTCCACAAAGAGGCGCGCGTGGACCCGGCGCGCCTCATGGGAATCGTCGCCAAGACGCGTGGCGCGCAATTCACTCCGGCGGCCGTGCTGCTGCTGCCGCTTGCGGGGGAGACTGGCGCGGGCGACATTCTGAAATTCCTGGGAGAAAAGCTAAGGCAGTTGCAAGCGTGAAGGCGGGCACGGGCGGGGAGGATTGCACTATTGCCTGCTGGCTGAAATCAGGGAATGGTTCGTTCAAGGACTTATCTCCCAGAAGGAGACTTCTGGACAATGTTGCATCATCACTTCTCCGTGTCGGGCGTTATACAGACGGGAAGCCGCCGATTGCCGTCCAATGCCCTGACCGGATGGACGACTACGCTGGGTGAGATCGGGTCCCCGCACTGCTGCCTTCCGATCGACAGCCGCTGACAACTCGGAGCCGCACCACTCAGCAGTAAGCCAAGCGATGGTACTTACCGGTCGGTAGGCGTGATCCCCAAGGTGTAGGAGCGAATTTCAACGCTACGATCCGCCCCCAGGCTGGCCTCTTCCGGATTGAGGCCGACATTCGCTGAGCCCCCGGCGAGGGTCAATATGCGGGCAGAGAGATCGCCCCTGGCACCCGCACCGCTGGCGTCCCCACACAATCTAACGATCTCGCCCTCTATTTCCAGCGCCCTCTGGTACCCAAGGGAGAGATTGCTGCCATAGTAACGTTGCGGTTGCTGGCCTAGTTCACGCTTATCGGCGTGACCGACGATAACGGCGAAGGCTGCCTCCCCGGAGCAGATGCTCCTCTGGATCTCATAGAAACAACCAACGGGCGTCTGCGTAAGGCCCTCGACACCGGAATTCGGGACTTGGTGCTGAGCCGGGGCGAAGCCCGACACCGTGCAAACCTTGAGCGAGGTGTCCCGACGCATGGCCGCAATTGCCTTTGTCGGGCCCAGTGGCATGTTAGGTCGGAATATTGCAAACGCAAAAAGAGTAAGGGCGAAGATACCTAGGGAGACGACTGTATTGCGAACGCCTCTTACGGCATCTTCCAATCGGGTGAACCGCCAGGTATTAGTCAACGAGTGGCGACGATAGTAACCGAGGTACGCGAGAGCTTGAGCGCGATAATAATTTGCGACTTTCTTCTCAGCCCACGAAGCTAGATCCGACGAGCCGGCGGTCTTGGCCCCAATTCCACCGGTCGCCTGCAAAATGTTGATCACCATGACTACGACTTGCACTACCGCATAGAACGCTATCAAGCCGCAGGTGATCATCGCTGCCCTGCTGATTACAGTGCTTGTGGTTAGCAGCGTCGCCGCGAACGCCAGAACGAAGCCGAATAAGGTGAGCGCAGCAAACAAGCCCTGCGCCCGGGTCGTTATCGAAGCCTGCCGCTCCTCTTCGCTTCGCACTTTTGCAGTAGCTATATCCCGCAGTTCCTTAAGGACCGCCTCGTCCGTAGCCCTCCCGACGGCAGTCGCTAGGGCATCTATGTTCTTTTGTTGCTCCGGTTTCTTGATCTCCTGGTCGGCGAACTCATCTGGTGTCGCCCCGCGACGCCAAGGGAACACCTGATACCAGAGCGACTCACCAGTCACCCAGACAGACATACGCGCCTCATCAGTCCGTCGGCGATTGCCCGGCCTATGGGAAGGCCAGTGGTTATCTCCAGCCATCCCCATTGACCCGCCGGATTCGTCTCAATAAACACGAACTCGCCCGTTGCAGTCTCTATAAGATCATGAGCACCGTAAACAATCCCGCCCTCAGTGGCCAAAGCCTTCAGCCTGTTCGTCACGTCGCTTGGAGCGGCTGCGGCCTTGAACGCAGTAAGCGCACGCGGTTCAAGTCGCCAATCGGTCGCATCGCCCGTTTCAAATTCCATTCGTGCCGAGAACACCCGATCGCCAACCGACGTGATGCGCCAGTCGAAGCGTTTGGGAATATTCTCCTGGAAGAGAGACGGGCAATATTCGAGGCCTGCCAGATCTGGATCAGCGGGGACCTCGGAAGTGTGAGCAAACGATTCGCCTTCGATGGAAGATGAGGTCCGGCCGAAAGAAATCGCCTTCGTCACCGCGTGCGGGTGGCGGGAGAGGAATTCTCGGGCCTCCGCCGCGTCTTGGGTCACGAGCGCTTCCGGCACTCTGAATCCGGCCTGTTTTGCCTTTTGCGCTTGCAGTAGCCGGTTACCAGAAATCCGATCCGCGTAGGAAGGGTTTATCTGCAAATTGGGCGGGATGGCCTCAAGAAAACCGTCCATCACCGTCGCCAACTCCCTCCGCACGAAGTCGGCGTGCTCGGGCGCAATCAGGGAAAGAGATTCTGGAAGCGCGACCCTGCGAACCCATGCAGCCGTGACGTCGGAGGCACACATTCGCCGACTGGCGACAGTCAGTTCCGATTCAGATCCGAAGCCGAAGAAGCATGCCGGCGTGCCGAGCACATCGGTATCAAGTCGAACGTAATCCTGACGGTCTGCGTGCAGGTGCCGAATCACCAAATCGGCAGACAGATCCTTGCTATGAGTTACGATCAGGATCAAATGGTCTCCGTACTGGTTGGCCTAGCCGGCTCTCACCAAGTCCGGATCCGGTTGATCCTGCTGAGCCCTGGTAAGCGTGGTAGCCATAGCGCACGAAACGGCCCATCGGAAGTCGCTGCGAAACAGGTCTGGATCTGGACTATCGCCGCGGCTCTCGGTGATCACCGTCGCCGTCGACGCCTCGAACCGGCAGCGGGGGTCATCCGCTAAGAGTTCCTCCACGAATGGCGTTGAAGAACACCGGCGTCGGAGTAGGCCGGTTGAAGCATCTACTTCGAGTTCCGGCATCTGCGGACCTGAACTTGGCGGCTCCGAGAATCCCGCCAAGAAGGGGTGGCCGAACTGGGACATGCGCGTCTCCTTTGCAGTAAATTTCCCTTCCACTGCCTATTATAGGCCAAGCTTGGGCGGCGCCGCTTCGGCTGGCCGGTGGTTCGGGAACCTGAACCCAGTCCGCGCCGGGTCATTCATGCCCAACCCGTCGAATTGGCAGCGCCAGATTCCGTCGGGTCGGTTCGGCCAAGCGGAAGTTATCCATGCGAACATAACGTCGGCGCTCGCCCAAACTTCCCAGATACGGCGTTCTGGGAAGCGTCTGGGAGACGGGTCAGTTCTGAAGGCGCAGGCGTCAACGTGGTCCGCATGGCGGCATCGCCGACACGCAGATTCGAGTCCATTTCGTGCGTGTCACCACCGCGGTTCGCGCTTCGGCTTGGCCCGGCTACACTGCCAGAGTTGCTCGTAAAGCTGCGTCCAGCTCGCTCAGCCCGGTGAATGCCCCGATGACCTGATCGATTTCCGAATCGTGGATGGTCGCGAGGTTGTCGGTCATGATCACCGAATCCATCA